>DAORIR010000045.1:0-4776 GCA_035438605.1 Minisyncoccota bacterium | reverse complement strand
TTATTGACATTTAATATAAATGTGCTAATATTTTTCTAAATTCAAAACCACATACAATGAAAGAAAGAGATTGGGAGACGTATTATGGGAATAATATAAGCTCTCCACCTAATGAAGTCTTTATGGAATTTCTCTCAACCTTGAATGGCGGAGAAGCGCTAGACCTTGGTGCTGGAACCTTGAATGAAGCAAGCGTCATGCTTGCGTACGGCTTCAATGTTACTGCTGTCGACTCATCGCCTTGTTTCAGGGAGATGCATAGCATCGAGCCTCAAGTTATTCTTCCGGACGGCAACATCCTTAATCTTGTTCCAACAACGTTTTCAAGGTACAACTTTCCGTGCAATCACTTTGACCTCGTTCACTCAAGAATGTCTTTGTCGTTTTGCCATCCTAAGTCATTTATGAATATGTTCATCAGAATGACGAATTCGATTAAAATAGGTGGCTACTTTTACGGAGATATTTACATCGGTGTAGGGGAGAATTCCATCAGAAATCCTGATATGACATTCTTTACGATCGAAGGAGCTAAAGCACTTTTTGGCGATTTCGAGATTTTTGGACTGTCTGAATACAATAGTCCAGAAATTTACACAGGCAAACAGACGGCGTGGCATTTCCTGCGTTTTATCGCAAGGAAAAAACCGGCTCAGAAATGAGCCGGTTTAAAATTGCCCAATTTTTTCTATGTGAATTTCCACATAATCAAGACAAACAAAACGCCTTTGAGCTATATACTATTGATATGAAAAAAAGCTTTAGCGCGCTCGCAGTTTATTCGACACTATTTATATTTACCTTGTTTGCTTTGCCGCTTTTTGCGCACGCCGAAGCAAATGCCGGCTTTGTCGATAAATCAATATGGTTTTCAAATGAACCCGATACTGCAGGCGAAACGACAAATATCTCTACGCTCATCAACAACCAAGATGCAAAAGCGATTTATGGCGTCGTCGGATTTTACGACAATGGCAAGCTCATTGCTCAAAAGCCGACAACAGTCGAAGCCAATGCTTCAAAAGTTGTCACCATTTCTTGGAAAGTAACTTCAGGCAGCCATTCGATGGTCGTCAAATTCGAAGATACAAAATACACGAGCGATAAAGGCACGGCAACTGGCATTGCAAAAAGCGAAACGTCGCCGTACCGATTCAGTGTCGCAGCTCCAGCCGAAACGACAGCCGACAGCAAAACGACAGGCAAAACAACGACAACTGATACAAAGACTGGCCTGAGCGGCAGCGAAGCAAGCGACACTGTTGAAAAAGCCGCAGGCGATGTCAAAGACGCGGCAGAAGGTGCATTTGCTAAGTTCGACAATTTCCGATCAAGCACAGGCAAGGTCCTCGGCGAAAAAGCCGAGGCTGCAAGCAAGGAAGTTGCGGCGCTGAAAGATAACAGCGACGCGGGAGAAAAAGCTGGGCCTGCGCCAGCAAATGCAGACTCAGGCTCCTTCCTCCAGACCCCATTTGCATACCTCAAAATGATCTTCTTCAAGATCGCACACTTCATTTTCTCGAGCATATATGCCTTTTATGGCCTCATTGTCCTGATCATCATCTTGTTCGTCAGATACCTGATTCGGGCCCCTCGCTAGCTGCTGGCATTTCTAGTATAATTCCTCTACATGCAGGGAAGGATAGCATTCAGTATTTTTGTAGTACTCTTGGGCTTTTTAGCGCCTTGGTGGGTAGCGTTCATTTTTTTTGCACTTGGCAGTTATCTGTATGCGCCATGGTTTGAGCTGATTGTTATCGGCCTCTTCTATGACCTCGTTTTCAGTGTCGACAGAATGTCTTTCGGCGGATTCGAATTTGTCTACGCAGCATGGGCAATAGTCTGCATCGCACTCATGTACATCATCAAGAAAAGATTCCTCAACGTTTAATTTTTTAAAGAAAATTTATAATGATATATAACCGCAAAAGAAGAAAAGGCTTCCTCCACGAAATCAATCCTGATGAAGTTCTTCTCGATTCGCGAAACTCTCCGAACTTCAATGCGCAGCAGCTTGAAGGCCGCATCGAAAAGCCGATTGCCAAGCGCTCGATTATTTTTCTTGGCGTAGCAGGCTTGCTTGTCGTCGGCGTCATCGTTTCGAAGCTCTGGTCACTGCAGATTGTCCAAGGCGCATACTACAAAGAGCGCAGCGAAAATATTAGCTTCAATACGCTGCCTGTTTTTGCCGATCGCGGCGTCGTCTATGACCGCACAGGCAAAGAGCTCATCTGGAATGTTCCTTCTCCCGACAATGAAACCTATTCGCATCGCGCGTACATTGCAGAACCTGGATTTTCGCACGTGCTCGGCTATGTCGGCTATCCATCAAAAGATTCTTCCGGTATTTTCTGGTCAACTGAATTCATCGGCAAAGACGGCATCGAAAAGCAGTACAATGATCGGCTCAAGGGCGTCAACGGCAATGAGCTTGTCGAAATCGATGTTCACGGCGAAGTCCATTCTAAAAATCTCTCGACGCAGCCAACTCCAGGCGATAACTTGATAACGACAATAGATGCCGGCGTTCAGGCCGCACTCAATCGCTCGCTCACGAATTTGATCGATACTGGCGGCTACACTGGCGGCTCGGGAATCATCATGGACATCCACAACGGCGAAATTTTGGCGCTCACAAATGCACCGGAATACAATTCTGCAGTGCTCTCGGATGGCAGCGATACAGCAACGATTAAAGGCTACATGAATGATTCTCGTAAAGTATTTATGAATCGCGCTGTTGCTGGCCTCTATGCGCCGGGCTCTATTGTGAAGCCGTTTGTGGCGCTTGGGGCGCTCTCAGAGGGTGTCATTAGTCCCGAGAAGCAGATTTTCTCTAGTGGTTCCATTTCTCTGCCAAATCCATACAATCCGAAGAATGCGAGCATTTTCAAAGACTGGAAAGCCCACGGCTGGACAGATATGCGAGCCGCGATTGCTGTATCTTCTGACGTTTACTTCTATGCTGTCGGCGGCGGATTTCAAGACCAAAAGGGAATCGGCATTGCAGGCATCGATAAGTACAACAAGCTCTTTGGCGTCGGCGGCGAAAAAACCGGCATCGATTTAGCCGGAGAAGTTGAAGGAAATATTCCGACACCAGAATGGAAGCTCAAAGTATTCAAGGGCGATCCGTGGCGCGTCGGCGACACATACCACACAGCGATCGGACAGTATGGTTTCCAAGTTACGCCGATCCAGATGGCTCGCGCAACCGCAGCTATCGCCAATGGCGGAATGCTCGTCACGCCACACTTGCTGATCGAAGACAGCGCTGAGTCTCCATCTCGTCCTGTTGCGCAAGATATTCCAGCAAGCTACTACAAAGTTGTTCAAGAAGGAATGAGAGAAGCCGTGACTGAGGGAACTGTCACGCAAGTAAACTTTCCATACGTCAAAATGGCTGCAAAGTCTGGTACGGCACAGCTCGGTGCAAACAAAGACCGAATCAACTCATGGATCGTCGGATTCTTCCCTTATGAGAATCCTAAGTATGCATTTGCTGTCCTTGCCGAATCTGCACCAAACAACAAAACTATCGGAGCTGTCTACGCATTCCGCGACACAATTGACTGGATGCATATTAATACGCCTCAGTATCTAGAATAATTGACACAAGGTTATTTTCAATCTAAAATTGCTATTATTTTATGGGAGATTACATAAGCAAAGAAAAAAAAGTTGCTCTCGAAGCAGAGCTCAAGGAACTCATTACCGTCAAGCGAAAGGAGGTTATTGAAGCTGTTGAATATGCCAAGTCGCTCGGCGACCTTTCTGAAAATGCCGAATACCACAGCGCTCGCGAAGCGCAGGGCAAGCTCCAGACTCGCATTGAAGAAATCGAAGAAGTCTTGCGAAGCTCAACAGTTGTTGAGCACAAGGGCGGCAACCTCGTCGATATCGGCGCTACAGTTGTTGTCCAGAAAGTTGCAGACAAGAGTGAGCGCACGCTGACGCTAGTTGGCGCCGAAGAAGCAGATATGGGCGCAGGCAAGCTTTCGCACAAATCTCCGCTCGGCATCGCGCTCATGGGCGCAAAAGTTGGCGAAACTGTTTCGTTTGAAACTCCAGCAGGGAAGACGGAATACAAAATCATTTCGATTGCATAGTTCTTTCGGAATTTTTAAAAATCAAAAAGAAAAAGCCTCTCGAATTTTGAGAGGCTTTTTTGTGTGAGCCGTGTGAAGGCTGTGCAGTTATTTTAGAACTGCTGGATAAACTTCCCGAACTAAATCAGAAAGCGAATCAACTGGAGCGCGGTTGCTTGTTTTGCGGACTCCTTGAGTTGAAGTACTGGTCGTGTTTTCTGAAAGTGAATATACTTTTTTTACTTCCGGATCAAAACTTTTTTTGACAAATTGCTTGCGTCCTTCGGTACGGGCATGTCCCATGCCGTGAATTGCAACTACAGTGCTAATGTCTCCGTTTGCTAGTGCTTTTTCTATCTCTAATTGGTTTGCCATATCTATGTGATTTATGTGGTTATTTGAACGAAATTGATTGCCAATATCATACCATACCTCAGGAATAAGTCCAGTAACCTTATCCACATTAATAGTAGGACAAAGGAGGGGGAAGTGGAGTAAAATGTATGTAAGTGGGATAAAGTGGGCTGGTAATCAGAAGGTTATCAGCCGAGGTTCTGAGGGTAAAAAGGCTAGAAATGTGTGCAGCATTATCAATAATTTTTTAAGACAATAAACAAAAATGCTGATCGGCGAATATACACATACCCTAGACGACAAGAACCGCATTTCGCTTCGTTCCAAGTTCAGG
>DAORIR010000044.1:0-4852 GCA_035438605.1 Minisyncoccota bacterium | reverse complement strand
GTTCCAGGCTGAATGAGTGTTGTTGGGTGATATGTCTTGAAGTCTGCAGTTTGTTCTGGCCAGCCAAGCGTTGAGAAAGTCCAAAGGCCTGATGAGAACCACGTGTCGAGAGTGTCTTCGTCTTGCGTCCAGCCGTCTCCGCTAGGCGCTTCAATGCCGCAGTAAATTTCTTCATTTTCTGCGCCGGCATTTTTATACCAAACAGGAATTCTGTGTCCGTACCAAATCTGGCGCGAAATGCACCAGTCCTGCAGATTGTCGATCCAGTGGAAATATGTCTTGTCGATGTAGTCGGGAATGAGTTCAACTTGCTTGCCAAGGACAGCTTGTCTCATGATTTGCTTGAGCGTCGTTTCGCTGCCGCTTGAAATGCCTTCGATATCTGAATGCTTCATGACAAAAGGCTTGTTGACGTCGATGAACCACTGGAGTTTTGGCAGCGGTTCGATAATGCCTTCAGTTCGCTCGGCTGTTCCGACATTTTGCGAAACTTCTGCTTCGTTTTCGAGCAAGTTTTCAGAGCGAAGCCATTCGACGATAATGTCGCGAGCTTCTGTTGTTTTCTTGCCGAGGATTCTGTCGTCGCCAACCATCATCTTTGCATATTCATTGATAACTTGAATCGAAGGAAGCCCGTGCTTTTTGGCAATTGCTTCGTCGATCATTGAGTGCGCTGGAGTGACGCCGAGTGCGCCTGTGCCAAAATCTTTTTCGACTGATTCGTCAGCGATGATCTTGATGTGAATCGGCACACCACAGAAAACTGCATCG
The DNA here is from genome assembly GCA_035438605.1 of Minisyncoccota bacterium. Taxonomy (GTDB): domain Bacteria; phylum Patescibacteriota; class Minisyncoccia; order Phycocordibacterales; family UBA9973; genus JAGOSA01. The sequence goes on along the minus strand of DAORIR010000044.1, from coordinate 4,081 downwards.
TACTCTTTGCCGACGAACTCAGCGTAGCGTTCGTCTGTCGGATGAACGGCAACAGCAGTATCGCCAACTTTTGTTTCTGGGCGAGTTGTAGAAATAGAAATAGGGAAGTCTTTTGAATATTTGAATGTGTAGAGCTTTGATTTGCGCTCTTGGTAGACGATTTCATCATCAGCAATTGTTGTCTGGCCTTTTGGATCCCAGTTGACGACGCGAGTGCCGCGGTAAATGAGTCCGTCATTGTACATGTCTTTGAAAATAGTCCGAACGGCAATGTTGCGAGTTTCGTCGAGAGTAAAAGCTTCGCGCGACCAATCGCACGAAGAGCCAAGGGCTTTAACTTGGTTGACGATAGTATCGTGGCTGTTTTGCGCAAATGCTTCGACACGATTGAGAAGTTCTTCTCGGCCGAGATCATGGCGAGATTTGCCTTCAGCTTTTTTGATTTCCTTTTCGACTTTTGACTGAGTGGCGATCGCGGCGTGGTCAGTACCAGGCAGCCAAAGTGTTTTGAAGCCCCGCATTCGCTTGTAGCGAGTAATTGTGTCTTGCCAAGAAATCATGAGAGCGTGGCCCATGTGGAGGACGCCAGTGACGTTTGGTGGTGGCATCATCATTGTGAATGGCTTGGCGTCAGCTTTTGTCGCGCCTTTTTCAATGCAAATATCTGGATTAAAAAAGCCGCTGTCTTCCCAGAGCTTGTAGATGCGGGCTTCAGTTTCGGCAGGATTGTATGGGCTGAGGAGCTTCGCAGGGAAGTTTTCAGGCAGTGGCGGGAATGCGCGGTCCGAGCTTTGTTTTGCGGTGTTGTTTTCTTCTGACATGTTGCGAGTATAGCATTTTGGCATCTAAAATAAAGGTGCTACAGTAAAAGAGTAATTCCCATGCCCGATTCGACAAGCGACACAAATTATCTGAAAAATCCTGACATCAAGATCCGAATCTATGTCACTGGCACGAACGGCTCTGGCAAAGGCGAAGTTGGAAAATATCTCAAAGAAAAATATGGTTTCGACATTTTCAATGTTCGCGCACTTTTAGAAGAAATTGGCGCGGCTGATCATATCGGCTTGCATAAGCGCCCAGATCTCGGTGCGCTTGCGGATTCACTTCGCGATAAGCATGGCGGCGACTATCTGATTCGTGCGCTGACTGAAAAAGCGGCAGGCACTAAGCTTGCAGTTTTTGACAGTGTCCGCTGTCCTGACGAAGTTGATTACATCGGCGAACTGAAAAAAGAAAATGAGTACAAAGTTATGTTGGTTTGCGTTGATGCTGACCCAGCAATTCGGCATGAACGGGTCATGAAGAGAAAATCAATTACTGATACAGTTTCATTCGAAGATTTTATCGCCCAAGAAAATGCCGAATCTGTAGAGTCATCGCATGGTCGCATGAATGTCAAAAAGTGCATGCTTGGCTGCGATCTCTGCCTGCTCAATAATGGCGATCTTGAGGCATTCCATAGAGAAATAGAGGAAAAAATCATCGCTCTATTGGCATAGCTTTGACTTTTCGTTCGGCTGCGATTACAGTAAAGCAGAAATATCAAAAACTAAATTCAAAACTAAATACTAAAACCAACCACAATGGTATCAGACGAACAAACTATTGGCGGACTCATGAAAAAAGAGCCGCTGACCATTTTCATTAGCGGCCAATCTGGCTGCGGAAAGAAAACGATTACTGAGAAATTTCTTCAGCACATTGAGAAAACCGAACCTAACCGCATTGTTGTTGTCTCGGAAACTGGCGAGCATTTTAGGAAAATGACCAAGACTGCTCCGCAATGTCTCCGCGGGGGCACTGAAGCAACTCAAGTTGCTGGGAAATTCCAGTCGTATCACCATGCTGTAAGGCTCACGGTAAATGCACTCTATGACCTCATACAGACTAATGACGAACATGTCATTATTGATGGTTCTCCGAGGTCTGAGAAAGAAGCAATTGCTATTTTTGCATATCTTGAAGATGTGTATGGGCGTCGTCCTATTGTTATTTATCCTGAAACTTCAGATAACACCTGCAGGAAAAGAATGCTCGGGCGCAATGATGAACTCATTGCGTCTGGCGATCAGCCAAGGATGGATGCTGCTACGCTGGGATCAATCAACAAAAAGCTGGCTGAATTTCATGAGCAAACACTGCCGGCAATAAAATCATTGCCTCCAGAGTATCTCATTACTGTAAATGGAGAGCTTCCACCCGACGATGTTTTTGCAGAAGTGCTGCAGAAATTAGCGCTCCACGAAACGAGGCTAAAAGAATTGCTTGTAAGGTAGGTAGAAAAAGTTTCTGAGTAAAATCGTGCCCTGTCTAACTTCGGTTATGCAGGGCATTTTTTATTGTCTCAGGGTCGGAGTATTCGAGTTCGGTGCCAGTTGAGAGGCCGCGGCCGAGGCTGGCGATTTTGAAAATGTCATTTTCATTTCGGTTCGGCAATGTTTTTTCTTCCAAGACTTTGCGTACGTACTGGTCAGTAAAGTCACCGGATGGATTCATTGGGAAGCCAAGCACAAGCTCATGAAGAACGCCTTTCTTTTTATTTAAATAGTTCTCAAGTTCGCCGAGGCGCGTATGAGAAATGAATTTTTCGTCAGCAATCGGAATGAGCCCGCCAAAGACAAAGTATTTGCCATTGAAGCCGCTGCGCTCAACGGCAATGATGTCGGCATCTTTTTCAACTACCATGACAATGCTTTCGTCGCGCAAGCCTGAGGCACAAATATCGCAAAGCTCATTGCCGTCCGTTTGGAAAAAGCGGTAGCATTCGCGGCACTGCGTGACTTGCTTTGAAAGCGCAGTGATTCTGTCGGCCAAACTTCGGCGGAAATCATCGTTGCGCTCAATCAAGTAATAGACAAAGCGGCGAGCTTGGCGCTCGCCAATTCCAGGGAATCGCTTAAATAATTCGGCTAATTCGTCGATTGAATCTCGCATGTTTTTTGATTATACAGTTTTAATATGAAACCAGAAATGGCGGCTAGAATTCGTCCAAAGAGCTGCTCGAAGCGCCCGCCGGCATGAATTCGCTGATTGTGCTTTTCTCGATATCGAGGAAGGTTGTCTTTGCAGAATCGAAATAGAGGTCGACTTTGCCGACTGGACCGTTACGGTGCTTTTCAACCAAGATTTCAGTGATGTGGGTTTTTTCTTCTTTATCTTTGTAGCGATCTTCGCTGTGGATGAACATAACAAGGTCGGCGTCTTGCTCGATCGAACCGGAGTCGCGAAGGTCGGAAAGGCGTGGACGTCCGCCGCGCTGTTCAACTGCACGAGAAAGCTGCGAGAGAGCAATGACCGGAACGTCGAGTTCGCGCGCAAGCCCTTTGAGCGAGCGGGAAATTTCGGTAACTTGGTTAACCATTGAGTCGTAGTTCTTGTTTGTTGTCATGAGCTGCAAGTAGTCGACAACGATGAGGCCAAGTCCATATTCGGCTTTGAGGCGGCGAGCAGCAGCGCGCATTTTCGTAATGTTGTTGCCGGCTTGGTCGTCGATGTAGATTGGCGCTTTCGACAAAACGTCGAGCGAAGCCGAAATCATTTCAAAATCGCGTTCATGAAGTCCTTTACCAGTTCGGATATTCCAAGCATCGACATGAGACTGCGCTGAAAGCATGCGCTGCACGAGCTGCTGCGAGCTCATTTCGAGAGAGAAAATGCCGACAGGGATTTTGCTGTCGACTGCGGCCTTGCGCGCAATGTCGAGAGCGAGCGTTGTTTTACCCATCGACGGACGAGCCGCCAAAATGATGAGGTCAGAATTCTGGAAGCCAGCTGTGAGGTTGTCGAGATCGCGAAATCCTGTCGGTACGCCGCGGAGTTCGTCTTTGGAATTTGCTAGGCGCTCCAAAGTTTCCCATGTTTCAGTGAGAGCGTTTTTGATGTTCGTGAACTTTTGGTTTTTTGGCGCATTAGTGACGGAGAAAATTCTTTTCTCGGCTGCATCGAGAATTTCGTCGATGTGCATGGTGCCTTCCTGAAAGCCGAGTTCGCAAATGCCGTCAGCAGCTTCGATGACAGCGCGCGCGAGATATTTGTTGAGGACGATTTCAGCGTAGTACTTGATGTTGGTTGAAGCGGG
>DAORIR010000043.1:0-4852 GCA_035438605.1 Minisyncoccota bacterium | reverse complement strand
ACAACATCCAGATCGACGGCAACACTGAAGACATCATGCCGCTCGAGCCGCTCGCTGATAAATGGCGCGCATTCAACTGGCATGTTGAGGAGATCAATGGCCACAACTTTGAAGAAATTGCAGATGCGATTGCTCGCGCGAAAACTATTTTCGAAAAGCCGACTGTCATCATTGCTCACACAATCCCTGGCAAAGGCGTCAAAGAGTTCGAGCGCGACTACCACTGGCACGGCAAGCCGCCGCTTGCAGATGACGCAAAGATGGCGCTCAATGAACTCAGGACGCTTGGCGGCAGACTTAAGAGCGAGCATCACTAGTATGAAAAAAAGACTAAGAAAAATGATTATTTTGTTTTTATTACTAGCGATTTATATCGTTTTTGTTATTAAGTTTGTTGCCCCAAATCAGCTGTATTATGCTGGGCCATTGCTTGCGCTTGCTGACAGTAGGCCAAGCAACGTAGAATATCTCATGAATGCAATTACTTTTCTCTTTCCTGTTGCATGGCTCATTATTTTCTTCATAACTATTTTTAAAAAAGAAAATGCTCAATAAAGACCTAAAACTAAATCAAAAACTTTTCTTCGATGACGTCGAGCAGGTGCCGATTCGCAAAGGCTTCGGCGAAGGATTGGTTGTAGCAGGGGAGGCGGACAAAAACGTTGTTGCTCTTTCTGCGGACCTCACAGAAAGCACGCAAATGGAAGCATTCAAGAATGCATTTCCGGATCGATTCATAGAAATCGGCGTTGCTGAGCAAAACCTCGTCACTGTCGGCAGCGGTATGGCGGCTCTTGGCAAAATTCCTTTTGTCTCTTCGTATGCAATGTTTTCTCCGGGCAGAAATTGGGAGCAGATTCGCACGACGATTGCCTATAACGATCGCCCTGTTGTGATTGTCGGAAGTCACGCTGGCATTTCTGTCGGACCAGACGGCGGAACGCACCAAGCAGTAGAAGATATGGCAATTATGCGCGTTATGCCAAATATGATGGTTATTTCGCCGTGTGACGCGATTGAAGCGCGCAAAGCAACGATGGCTCTTGCAAAAGCAGGCAAGCCCGCATACCTTCGCCTCATGCGCGAAAAAACGCCGATCATGACGACAGACGCCACTCCTTTTGAAATCGGCAAAGCCAATATTATGTATCGTCCGGACGGCATTGCTCACGTTGGCATTGTTGCGACTGGCGCACTTGTCCACAAAGCAATGTGGGCTGCAAAGAAATTAGAAAAAGACGGCATCAGGGCCGTCGTCATGAACATTCACACTATTAAGCCGCTCGATACGCAGGCAATCATTGCGCTTGCTCGAGAAACAAAAGCAATCGTTACAGTTGAGGAACACCAGATCGCTGGCGGACTTGGCGGCGCAGTTGCCGAAACGCTTGCAGGCGCGCTTCCGACTCCAATCGAATTCATTGGTGTCCACGACAAATTCGGCCAATCAGGAAAACCTGAAGAATTGCTGAAGCACTACAAAATGACAATGGAAGATATTATGGAGGCGGCGAAGAAGGTATTGGGACGAAAAGTCTAAAATGTCTGCAAATTAGTGCCTATTTTCGATTTCAATAATTTTTGTACGGGCGCTATTTATTAGCCCTTGAATTCTGTTTCGCTCATTAAGTATTCTGTTATATTCTCTAGCTTCAGCATTATTCAAGAAAACAGATGTTTCGGCTTTTGCGCCTTCGCCATACCCATCGCGAATATCTTTGTCGACTTTTTCGAGCTCAGCCTGTAGAAGTTTGATTTCATCGGTCAATGTGTTTACGTCCTTGATAGCATCGTATTCATCGTACCTGTTTTCCTTAGCAACTTGCACAATATTTTCTTTTGCTTCGTTTTGGCCTGCTAGTTCATTTCGGAGCGCTGCTTCCGTCCTTTCAACATTTGTTATTTTGGTCTGCAGGGTTTGTGTTTGATTTGCCTCGTCATGAGCCAGCTCGTAAAGGTTCATTTTTCTCTTTTCAATATTCTCTATATCTTTAGTCAGTTGCATGATTCGGAGCTCGGTTTTGGCCAAATCTTCTCCAATAGAATCAAAAAGCTCAACATACTGATTGCCGACAATATTTTCCTTGCTCAAAAGCTCGGCCTCAGTCGGTTCAGGCAGCTTCAGGTTTTCGGCTGTTGCTTTTTTTGCTGCACGAGGCTCATCCATTACGCTATTTACTTCTTGTACTTCATTGTCAGTCACGACAACGTCGCCCTTCTGCATTTGCACTTTGAGCTTGTTCATTTCTTCCTCATGTCCAGGTTTGGCGTAATTATATTTCTCCATTTAATTTTCTTCTTGTTTACTCTGATCAATGATCCTTTTGAGCTTTTCTTGGGCATCGGGCGTCAGGGCCTCGGCATTGTGCTTCAGATAGGTAGCCAAAAGATTCTGGAATTCTCCAGGTCCAAAGCCAATCTTGTTTATTTTTTCTTCTGAATACTCATCCACAACTCCAATCTCTGCAGATTCTGGAGCTGTATCGATTGGCTTCTCATTCTCTTCTGGATGAAGCGGCGGTAAATTAAAGTTAAATTTTTCTGGCATAGATTTTATATTTTCTTGAACGCATATTCAGGCGGCGCCTTGGTGAGAAAGGCAAGAAGCTGTGTTTGATTGAGAAGGCCGCGCTGCGCTCCTACGTATTGTACCACTGACATGGCATTTATCGGAGCCCATACGAATGCTTCTTCAAATGTTTTGCCGACAGCAAGCGCAGAAACGATTGTTGAAGCAAAAGAATCGCCTGCGCCAGTACGCTCAAATGGTTTGTGAGGATAAACTGGCATGAAATACATTTCTCCGTGGTTATATGCATATGCGCCATCGAATCCATCAGTAACAACGACGATCTTTGGGCCAAGCGCAGCGAGATCTTGGAGCAAAACCTTGGGATCAGTCGGCGGCATCTTTAAAATGCGCTCAGCTTCTTCTTTGTTGAGGCAGAGAAAATCAGAGCGCTCGTAAATGCCGCGCAATCCTTCGATGCCAAGCTTCATCTGAAATGTTCCTGGCTGGAAAGCAAGCTTGATAGACGGATGCATATGCAAATAGTCGAGAATTTCAGTATGGAAATCCTTTGCAGATTCGCCGAGAGAAGAAAGGTAAATCCATTTTGGCTGGAGCTTGAGCTCAGGAAGCGTGTACTTGAAGGGCGCATGGTTAACTAAAATAGTGCGATCGACATCGTACCAGAGAACGTAGTGGTAATTTGTCGGATACTCTTTTGAAATGTTGATGTAGCCAGTTTCAACGCCGTTCTTTGCGAGCGCTTCGAGGCAGTTCTTGCCGTTTGTGTCATTGCCGACAGCGGCAATGAGGGCAGAATGGAGACCGAGGCGAGCCGCACAGACTGCAGCGTTCGCACTGTTGCCGACAGCTCGGACTTCCTCGACGGATTCGTAGGGAACTTTATCGCCAAAAGACATGCAGAGTTCGCAGGCGCTGTCGTCGATCTTGCAGTGGACGCTCGCATCTTTCAATTTGATGAATGCATCGGTAACAATGTCGCCAATTGCCAAAATATCTATTTGCTGTTCTGATTCCATAGCAAAAGTATATATCAAAAAATCACATTTGGGGCGATTGATCTGTGTGTTATTATTCCTTACATGCAAACAACAGGAGATTTGGAACTACTCAAAGATACAGCAGCGTATTTGGTCAATCCGCCGAAAGGAATTTTGGCCGCAGATGAAAGCGCAAAGACGTGCTGCAAGCGTTTTGATGATGTCTCTCTCGAGTGCACCGACGAATCGCGCCGTGCATTTCGCGAAATGATCATAACTGCGCCAGATCTTGAGGATCACATCACTGGAATCATTCTGACAGACGAAACTATTCGCCAGTCGACAAAAGACGGCGTGCCTTTCACGCATGTCCTGATGGAAAAGGGAATTAAGCCTGGCATCAAAGTCGACGAAGGCATTGCTGGATTCAAAAGCGAAAACGATATTGAATTTGTGACAAAAGGCGCAGAAGGCTTGGCTGTGCGAATGCCCGAATATAAAAAACTCGGTGCAACTTTCGCAAAGTGGCGCGCAGCTTTTTCCGTGACGCACGGCTTGCCGACACAAGAAGCGCTCGATGCCAACGTTCGAGGCATGGTTGAGTATGTTAGAGCATGCCACAACAATGACATCGTTCCGATTGTTGAGCCAGAAGTTCTGATGGACGGCATGCACAGCATTGTAGACATGGAAGAAACGCTCCACAAAGTTATTTCAGCTGTCATGAAAGGCCTCAAAGACTCTGGTGCATACATGCCGGGCCTTATCCTGAAGACTTCTATGGCTTTATCTGGCAAAAACGCCGACAATCGCGCAAAACCGGAAGAAGTTGCCGAGCGAACAGTTGGCATGCTCAAAGATGTCGTTCCCAACAACATCGGTGGCGTCATTTTCCTCTCAGGTGGACAGACGCACGATGAAGCAGATGCAAACTACGACGCTATTTTGCGCCACGCAGACGATGTTCCATTTCCGATGACATTTTCGTTTAGTCGCGCTTTCCAAAACGAATCGCTAGCGCACTATGCCAAAAATCCTGAAGACGTAGCTGGTTCGCAGAAGATTTTGATCGATAGTATTAAGGACGTAGAAGCAGCATAAATAAAAGTAATATAGAAAAAATTATAATAAATGAAAGATGAAATCAAAAAATTCTTCGAGGGCGATGTAGATGATGCAGCTGAAACACTGGCGTCTCATTCGCGTGATGCAAGTATTTTTGAAGTCATGCCGCAGCTTGTTGTCTATCCAAAAAATGCGAAGGATATCGAGAAGCTTGTGCAGTGGGCGATGCAAAAAAGAGAAACCGACCAAACCATTTCTCTTTCTCCTCGCGCGGCCG
>DAORIR010000042.1:0-4854 GCA_035438605.1 Minisyncoccota bacterium | reverse complement strand
TGGCGTTATACGGGTATTCGATATCCATGCGCCCGTAGAGGATCAGGCGCCAGTACACTTTTTCGGAACAGCTGACATCAACCAAAATTATGTGCTTGATCAAGATCAGTGCGCGGAATACCTCGGCAATTCTTCGTGGGATGAGCATTGGACGGCAAGCGCAATTTGCGATATGCCGCTTTCGATGGCGTACGACGATACCAATGATTTGCTGTACGTTGCGGCGAGAGGTTTTACTCAGGCGACACGCGTCCTTGTTTTTGATGTCGCAACAATAGTCGACAATGAAAATGCTGTAGCTGTGCTCGGCCAGCAAGATTTTACAAGTGAGGTTGTGGGCGGCGTGACGCAAAGCAGCTTCAACTTGAGCACCACAGGAGAAGATTCAACTGGCCTCAGTGTTGATGGTGTCAACAATCGCCTATACTTTGCCGGCGACAATCGCGTTCTGATTTTTGATTTTATTCGCCCTGTGGCTCAAAACTTGGCAGCGGGTACAGCGGGCACTCCTTATGGAAGCGTTTCTTTTTCAACTGAAAATGCGCAAGGCAATTCATCTCTTGTTGCTGTGTCGGGAATTCCGGCAGGCATGACATTTGATACAAACACTTTGTCTCTATCGGGAACTCCGGCTGTTGCAGGAACATATGACATTGTGCTTCGCGCAGTTGATGAATTTGGCGCAAGTACTTTTTATGGAAATAGAACGTATACTCTTTCGATAGCTGGCGGAAGCGGCGGCGGAGGCGGAGATCCGATCGATCTATGTACCGACCCGCTCGCAAATAATTTCAATCAGCAAAATACTTGTGAATACGATGCGCCAGAAGTTTCAATCGCTACTCCAGTTTCAGTTGTCTCTCCTACAACAAGCGCAACATACACATCTTCGGCAAATAGTATTGTTGTCAGCGGCACCGCAACAGATAGAGATACTGTTGCGTCAGTTATGTATTCGCTAAACGGCAGCACTCCTGTTGCGGCAATAGGTATTGCTTCGTGGACAACAGCGAACCTCATGCTCATTCCGGGACCAAATACCTTTACCGTTACGGCCAACAACAATCACGGCTTGCAATCATCGAAGAGCCTAACGATTATGTACGGCACAACTCCGCCGCCAAATTGCACGACAAATCCATCTCTGCCGGGATGTAATCCAGTTGATCCACCGAACTGCACAAACACGCCATCATTGCCGGGATGTGCTCCGATAGATCCACCGATTGATCCTCAAAACTGCACAACTAACCCTTCTTTGCCAAACTGTAATCCAGTTAATCCGCCAGAAACCTGCGCTACTAATCCATCATTGCCAAGCTGCGCACCAATTGATCCGGGTGGCCCAATTATTCCGGAGCCGCCAACTGTACCTGAAGTTGTTCCTGGTGCAGTCAGTACAAATGACATTTCGACATACGCCATGGTGGCAAGCCGCATTGGCCTCATTCTTGGAATGATCGCTGCGATTTTTGCTGGATCAGTTGCGATTTCAGAGCTGGCATTTTTGCCGCAGCGCATTTGGCAGATGATTTTGGGTGCGATTGGTTTCAAAAAGAGAACTCGACGATGGGGAACTGTCTACGATTCTGTCACCAAGCAACCGCTTGATCCAGTGTATGTGACGCTGACAACTTCAGCCGGCAAAGAAGTTGCAACATCGATAACGGATATCGATGGTCGTTTTGGATTTTTGGTTGAGCCTGGCGCATACCGCATTTGGGTCAATAAGACCAACTACCTTTTCCCGTCGCGCAAGCTCGCAGGCCGAGACTATGATGAAATATACAAAGATCTCTACTTCGGCGAAGAGTTTGTCGTCCAAGAAAAAGAAGATGTCTTTGCTAAGAATATTCCGATGGATCCTGTTTTGTTCAATTGGAACGAGTATGTTAAGCATGAGCAAAAATTGACGAAGTGGAATGCGAAGCGCGACAAGATTGTCAACAGAATTGCCAATACTATTTTTGTCACTGGCTTCATTTCGTCAGTCATCGCGGCAATCATTATTCCGACGACTTTCAATCTCATTTTGGTTGGCGTCTACATCATTCTCTTGTTGGTTCGCGAGCTTGGCATTAAGGCTTATCGTTCTGGATTTGTCGAAGATAAAGCAGGCAAGCCGCTCGCGTATGGCCTTGTCCATATCTATTCGGCAAGCCTCGGCAAGAAGCTTTTCACTCGTCCTCTCGACAAGTATGGCCGATACTTTGCGCTTGTTCCAAAGGGCGACTACTATGTCACGATCGATACCAAGAATGAAGACCAGTCATACACAGAGGTTTTCAAGTCAAAACCCTTTATGGCAAGGAGGGGAATTATCAATAAAAAATTCATCATTTCTTAATGACAATATGCAGCTTTTGCTGTATACTGGGACATCTTAACGATTTAGCAATTTAAATAAAAACGATCATAATTATATGGGAAAGAGAAAAACAGCAATGAGCAGCAATAAAGTCGTACCGCATCCTCACAAGACAAAGAAGCGTCTTGCGGCAAAGAAAGTAATGCTCGAGAAGAAGGCTGCCAAGAAGATGAAAAACCGCTCAAAGAAAACTGCAAAAAAGACTAAGTAGTTTCTGAAATTAGGGCAAAAAGAAAAGGCGCCCTTACGGGGAACGCCTTTTTTAATCTACTATAAAATACACACACTTACTCTACTCCTCGAATTTATTTTAAACAAACTTATAAAATATCTCTAAATCGAGTATACGCCACCTATGAAAAAAAACAATACGAAAGCCACAGCAAAGCAGAATGTTGAGAAAAAGACGAAAATTGTAGCGACAATAGGTCCAGCTTCCGAAGCGCCAGAAATGGTTGAAGAGCTGATCCTCTCAGGGGTCAACGTCTTTCGCCTCAACCTCAGCCATGGAACTATAGAAGAGCATGTCGAACGCCTCAAGCGCATTCGCCAGATCGCTAAGCGCCTCGACATTCATGTCGCTATTTTGGCTGACCTTGCTGGTCCGAAGATTCGCATCGGCGACTTTCGAGAAGGCGAAATCGACCTCAATAATGGCCATGAATTTATTCTCTGTACAGAAAAACTAGAAGGTACTGCAAAGAAAGTCTACATCAACTATCCGCTCTTGCCGAAAGAAGTTAAAGTTGGGCAGAAGATTTTTCTCGATGACGGCAAGGTAGAGCTTGAAGTCAGCAAAATAAATGGCTTTGACGTTCATACTAAAATCCGCGCAGGCGGGCGCATTACGTCTCGCCGCGGCGTCAACATTCCAGGTGCGAAACTTTCTGTTTCGGCACTCACTGCAAAAGACACAGCTGATCTCAGCAAGATTTTGCTCGAGGATATTGACTACGTTGCGCTTTCATTTGTCCGCAGCCCGAAAGATATCGATGACCTCCGCAAAGTTATTGCCAAGTACCGCAAGAAGGATTTGCCTTGGATTGTTTCGAAAATAGAAACAGTTGAAGCGATTGAAAATCTCGGCGAAATCGTGACGCAGTCTGACGCTGTCATGGTTGCGCGCGGCGACCTCGCTGTCGAAATCGGCCGCGAAATGGTTCCGGCTATGCAGAAGGAAATTATTCGCATGGCGAATGAATTCGGCAAGCCAGTCATTACCGCGACTCACTTTTTGGAATCAATGGTTTCGCGCTCAACTCCAACTCGCGCTGAAGTTTCTGATATTGCGAATGCCATTCTCGACGGTACTGATGCAATTATGCTTTCGGCCGAAACTGCGTCTGGCGCATTTCCTGTTGAAGCGGTAAAAATAATGGCGAACGTTGCAGTCATTACTGAACTCGACCATGAACATTTCAGAAAGCATTTTCGCGTCGACAGCGGCGACGTTGTCGATTCAGTTTCGCTTTCGGTTGTTTATACGGCACGAAACGTTGGAGCTGTGGCAATCGCTGCGCTCTCGTCGTCTGGCTTTACTGCCAAGATGACTGCTCGCCATCGCTCAACTCGACCGGTGTACGTCTTCACTCCATACAAAGCAGTTGCCCAGAAGACTGCGCTTTTCTTTGGCTGCGAGCCGCTCGTTCTCAGCAAGCTGAGCGACTTGGGAGAAGCCACTAAGCAGATCAAAAAAAGCTTGCAGGACAATAAGTTTGCCAAGAAAGGGGACAGAATCGTTATTTCAGCAAGCGTGCCTTTTGGTATTGCCAAAACGACAAACTGTCTTCTAGTAGAAACTATCTAGACGGCCTTTTTTGAGGAGGAGTATAATAAAGGCATATGAACATCAACTTTAAGGCGACTTCAATAGTATTGTCAGATGCGATCCGTGACTATGCAGAGAAGCGAATAATGACAGTTGGTAAATTACTAGGCGACAATGTCGATAACGTGATCATAGACGTAGAGTTGTCCCAGACGACGAAGCACCATAAGGCGGGAGAAATATATAAGACAGAAATTATGGTACGAAATGGCGGACGACGCATTCGCGCTGTTTCGATCAAAGAAGATTTGTATGCCTCGATCGATGATGCAAAAGAAGAGCTCGAGCGCGAAATCGTGGCTTCAAAAGAGCGCTCACGAACTTTATTCCGCCGCGGAGCATATCAAGTTAAAAATATCCTGAAGGGAATCTCAAATCTTCCAAGCCGGCTGAAGCGCAATCGCTAATCAGATTATAGCGACATTAAGGAATTATAAATAAAAAAATCGCCCAGACGGGGCGATTTTTTTATTGCTCATAATCCATTTCTTTTTTACCTTCCGGCGTCACTCTTTCGATAATGAATGCATTGTTTTCGAACCGAGCTTTTTTGATTGCGATTCTAGTGTTTGTTCCGTCGGGCGATTGCGAAAAAAAGTATAAGCCTGGCCAGCCGGAATACGCTCGGTATTTTGCGTAGAGTTCCGCGGCTTTGCCG
>DAORIR010000041.1:0-5024 GCA_035438605.1 Minisyncoccota bacterium | reverse complement strand
CGAGAAAAAAGACAGCCAAGGCATTTGCTTCATCGGCAATATCAATATGAAAGATTTTCTCCTCAATTACATTGAGCCGCAGAAGGGAAATGTCTTGGATGAAAAAGGCGAAGTTATTGGCGATCACGAAGGCGCAGCTTTCTATACTATTGGGGAGCGACATGGCTTTACTATTTTCAATCACACGCCAAACGATCTTCCTTACTATGTCGTTGCCAAGAATGCTGCAAAAAATACGATCACTGTCTCAAACAGCAATCCTTTTGCTCTCGAGAAAAAAATCTCAGCCGTCAACAATACTTTTTTCCTGACCGACACAAACTTCCGCCAGTTTATCGATCCAAAAAAAATATACACAGTTGAATCGCGCTACCACGGCGAAAAAGGTACAGCCATGATCCGCCAAATGGCAGGCAACACTGCTGAAGTTATTCTTGTTTCGTCCCCAGGTCCAGTTGTTTCAGGACAATCATTTGTTGTTTACGACAAAAATGTTTGCGTTGGCGGCGGCGTGATTAGCTAGTTTCCCCATTTTTCATAAAACCAAAACCGCATCAATGCTATTATTGATCTAGTTATGGAATTCGTATCGACATTTTCATATGATATTTTTCTCCGCCTGACAGTTGCTGTCTTGCTCGGGCTTGCGATTGGAGCAGAGCGCATCTACGCACACAAAGCAGCCGGCATGCGAACGTATGCGATGGTTGCAATGGGCGCTGCACTTTTTATAATCATTTCTCAAGTTGTGGCTTCGGTGTATTCGGGCGGCGGCAACGGCATCGATCCGCTTCGCATGGCGAGCCAGATCATTGTCGGCGTCGGCTTCCTCGGTTCAGGCCTCATTATTTTCAAAGACGACAAGCTTTCCGGCGTGACGACAGCGAGCGGCCTTTGGGTTTCTGCTGGCATCGGCATGGCTGCAGGTTTTGGGCTGTACGGCCTCGCTATTATGACAACGCTCATTACGCTTTTCATATTTATTGTCGTTTGGGTTGTCGAGCAGAGATTCAAGACAATGTTTGAGACAACAGACGCGAATGGTTCAGCCGAAAAATCAGAAACAAAGCCAAAAACGTCAAGAAAAATTAAAGAATAAGCCCCGTAAATGCGGGCTTTTTCTATGGCAGCTCCCAGATATTCAGAAAACCCCTTGTATGCTATAGTTTTTCGTATATGAAGCATAAGACTGAATGGAATCTTGGGCTGATGTATTCGTCGCCGAAAGACTCTAAAATTGAAAAGGATGTCGTCGCAATCGAGAAGGCAATTGCAGCTTTTGCGAAGAAGTATTCGAAGAATGATAAATATCTTAAAGATGCGGGATTTTTAAAGAAGGCACTTGATGACTATGAATCCTTGGATGACATACCAAGTCCAATGCCATATTTCTATCTTTTCCTAGACATCAATAGTGGGCACAAAGATGCCGAAGCTGGCAAAAATAGAATTAGCCAGCGATTGACTGCGGCTGGCAACCAGCTCATCTTTTTCCGAATTGCGCTCGGCAAAATTCCTAAAGACATGCGGAAGAAATTCTTGGCGGATCCGAAGCTCGCAAAGTACAAGTACTTCCTCGAGCAAATATTCGCATCTAGCAAATACAACTTAACAGAAGCTGAAGAGAAAATAATGAGCCTTAAGAACCTCTCATCTCGCGAGCTTTGGGTGTCTGGGCAAGAAAGTTTGCTCAGCAAGCAGACTGTTACAATCAGTGGCAAGAAAATGACACTTTTTGAAGCATCGTTAAAAGCCAAAGATTTTCCAACCAAGCAAAGGCATGCCGCGTATGACATCATCACTAGCCACTTGAGATCAATTAGCGATTTTGCAGAAAGCGAAATGAATGCAATTGTCATAGACAAGAAAGTCAGCGATGAATTGCGCGGCTACAGCAAGCCATACAGCGCGACAATCCTCGGCTACCAAAATACAGAAAAGGAAATTGAGTCATTGGTTAAAACTGTCAGTGAACATTTTCCAATCGCGCATCGCTACCATAAAATCAAGGCAGAAATGCTTGGACTCAAAAAATTGGAATATTCTGACCGAGCAGCGTCAGTTGGTGAGACGAAGAAAAAAATTACCTATACTGAAGCCATTGATATTGTCGGCAGATCATTCCGCAAGGCTAATCCAAAGTACGAAGCAATTTTGCATCGCTATTTGCAGCAGGGACAGATTGATGCATTTCCACGGAAAGGCAAAAAGAGCGGAGCGTACTGCTGGAGCAATGTAAACTTGCCGACGTACGTGCTACTCAACCACATCGAAAACCTCGATTCTGTATCGACACTTGCTCACGAAATGGGCCACGCTATACATGGCGAATTTTCAAAGACGCAATCTCCAATATACCAAGGCCACACCATCTCTGTTGCAGAAGTCGCGAGTACGCTTTTTGAGAATTTTGCATTCGATGAAGTGCTTGAGACATTAACAGAAAAGGAAAAAATTATTGCGCTTCACGACAAGATTGGCGATGATGTCATGACGATCTTCAGGCAGATTGCGCTTTTCAATTTTGAAGTTGAATTGCACCAGACTATCCGAGAAAAAGGATCAATGTCGAAAGAGGATATTGCTGCGCTTATGAATAAGCACATGAAGTCGTACCTCGGTCCGATTTTTGAGATGAAAGAGAATGATGGCTACACATTCATCACTTGGTCACATATCCGACGCTTCTTCTATGTCTACTCATACGCATACGGACAGATCATTTCGAAGGCACTTTACAAGAAGTACAAGGAAGACAAGTCATACTTGTCCAAAATCGAAGAGTTCTTGAAAGCCGGCGAGAGCAAGAGCCCAGAAAAAATCTTCAAAGATATTGGCATTAATACTTCAGATCCAGCATTCTTCAAAGCAGGACTCGAGAGCGTCAAAGAAGATATTATTCGCCTTGAGAAGTTGGTTAGAAGCAGTAAAAGCAAAAAAAGTAATCATGCAATCACACGAAATTAGAAAAAGATTTTTGGCATTTTTTGAGAAAAGGGGACACGCTGTGATCCCTTCGGCTTCGCTCGTGCCTGCAAATGATCCTTCGGTTCTCTTCAATACTGCTGGCATGCAGCCGCTCGTGCCGTATTTGCTTGGCCAGCCGCATCCAGCTGGCAAGCGCATTGTTGATATCCAAAAGTGCGTTCGCACTGGCGACCTCGAAGATGTTGGCGACAATCGCCACCTTTCTTTTTTCGAAATGATGGGCAACTGGTCGCTCGGCGACTACTTCAAAGAAGATGCAATCAAATGGAGCTTTGAATTTTTGACTTCAAAAGAAGAAGGTCTTGGTCTTGATTTGAACAGATTGTATTTCACTTGTTTCGAAGGCGATGAAAATGCACCGCGCGACGAAGAAACAGCAAAGCTCTGGATGTCACTTGGTGTGCCTGAGAATCGTATTTACTTCCTTGGCGCTGAAGACAATTGGTGGAGCCCTGGCGACAATGGCCCGTGCGGACCTGACTCTGAAATGTTCTACGACATGATCGGAACTATGGGTGATCTTTCAAAAGAAGAATTTATTGCTGCAAACCAGCGCGAAGATATCATCGAAATCTGGAACGATGTTTTCATGGAATATGAGAAAAAAGACGGTAAAGTCATCGGCAAGCTTGCTAGCAAGAATGTCGATACCGGCGCTGGACTTGAGCGCATTTCGGCTGTCATGCAGGGCAAAAAGACTGCGTATGATACGGATCTTTTTGAAACTATCTTCGGAAAGATCAATGAGTTTACATCAGATCAGCTAGCACTTTCAGATGAAGAAAAAGTTAAGGCTACGCGCATCGTTGCCGACCATGTTCGCACTGCGACATTTATGATTGCAGATGGCGTTATCCCGTCGAATACTGATCGCGGCTACGTTTTGCGCCGCTTGCTTCGCCGCGCTGTTCGATATTCGGATGTTCTCGGCTTCAAACACGGCTCGCTTTCGTGGATTGCTGGAGCAGTCATTGCGAAGTTTTCCGAATTCTATCCGAATCTTTCAACAGAACGCGAAACAATTAAGAAAGAAATTGATGGCGAAGAGAGCAAGTTCCGACAGACGCTTGAAAAAGGCATGAAAGAATTCGAAAAAGGCACAGATCCATTTGTGCTCTTCACGACTTTCGGCTTTCCGATTGAACTTACTGAAGAGCTCGCAAAAGAAAAAGGCCAAGCTGTCGACCGCGCAGCTTTCGACGAAAAAATGAAAGAGCACCAGAAACTTTCGCAATCTGCCTCTGCTGGTATGTTCAAAGGCGGCTTAGCAAACACAAATGAAGCCACAGTAAAATTGCATACTACACACCACCTTCTCCTTGCTGCACTTCAGGAGGTCCTCGGCAAAACAGTAAAGCAGCGCGGCTCAAACATTACTGAAGAGCGCCTTCGCATCGATTTCTCTTTCGACCGCAAAATGACAGACGAAGAAAAGGCGAAAGTCGAAGCAATCGTTAACGATGCGATCAAAGCCGACTACAAAGTCGTTCGCCGCGAAATGCCGCTCGCTGAAGCCGAAAAGCTTGGCGCAGAAATGGAATTCGGCGCAAAGTACGGCGACGTTGTCTCTGTCTACTTTGTCGAAGACGCAAACGGCAACCATATCTCAAAAGAATTCTGCGGCGGTCCTCATGTCGAGCATACTGGCGTACTCGGCCATTTCAAGATCCAAAAAGAAGAGGCGAGCTCGCAGGGAGTAAGACGCATTAAAGGAATTCTAAATTAATCTAAACTAAAAGAATCCCCGCATCTCGCGGGGATTTTTCATTTACATATAGTATACTTTCCCTGTAATGTCCCTCATGGCAAAAAGCAAAAAGAAAGAGCTCGCCAAGAAAAGCCTCATTCTCCACATTGGCTCCGATCGCGTCACCGGAACGCTCGGGATTTTTTCCAATTATGAACGGCCGCACATCGTTGAGATGGCGGAAAAGCAAGTTCGCCTAACATCGCATGAAAGCGAAGTCGAATTTATGAATATGTTCCGCAAAGCAGCTGTCGATGTTGCGCAGACGCTCTCGCGCGGTGGGCACTTT
>DAORIR010000040.1:0-5123 GCA_035438605.1 Minisyncoccota bacterium | reverse complement strand
CGCGACAAAAACGATTGCTTGCGAGACGTGCACCGGAGAAATCACAGCTTATTCAGCAGATGGAAAAATCATTGCTGTCGGCCGATCCCCGCTCCGCATTCCCGATTCATGTTTTGGAATATGTATTGCAGTCGAAAGGAAGAGCAGTAAAGCACTCCGTTTTTTAGCTTATTGAGGAATTTGACTCCGGCCATATATGTGCGCCGGAGTTTTTTTGATTGCTTTATAGTCTGTGTATGGTCTACTTAAGGTAAGACATTATTAACTTAGCATTACACAAATGGAAAACAGAAACAAAAATGTGATTGTATGGGTGGTAGTTATTATCTTATTGATAGTTGGCGCAATTCTTGTTTTCGGCAAGAAAGATGATGTTGTTGTTCAGGAACCAGTCGTTGTTGAGCCAGATTCAATCGAAGACACAACTGAAGGCAGCGCAACGCAGTCAGGTTCAACTATCAAGTATGCTGACGCGTTAGCACAATACGCTGATCGCCGCATCCAGCTCGACAAGACTTGTCAGGCTGTTCCTAATAACGTGACATACAAAGCTGGCACAAGTATCATGATCGACAATCGCTCTCCTCAGTCAGCTAGAGTTCGCCTCGGTTCAGCGTTTACGATCAAGCCATATGCTTTCAAGATCGTTAAGCTTTCAAGTGCATCGCTCCCTGCAACGTACTACATTGATTGCGGTACATCGCAAAACGTCGCAACTGTTCTCGTCCAGAAGTAGTTTTCGCTAGTAATATCTGTTTGATATTCACAAAAAATCGCCCCAGACTCAGGGCGATTTTTTGTTGCATGGTATACTTTTTGAATGGTATCTGAATCGTTCCTCAAGCGAGTCCTGATGTTTATCGGATTTATTTTGTCCGGGCTCATTACGCTCATTTTCATATCTACTCCAGAATCTTTGCAGGTTCCTGTTCCTGATAATGTGCCGAGTATCACGACAAAATCATCGCTCAACAAAGAATTTGACGAAGCAAAGCTCTTTTTCGAATCATCTATCAAGGCGCAAGTACCAGGCTCATCGCTCGCATCTGTTGTGTCTTGGTCGCCAAACAGCAAATACATTTTGGCAAACTTGCGCTTCATTGACCCAAGCGGCAGCACAACGCGGCCATATGTCATGGACCTTTCGCGTAAGCTCTATATCGTTGTCCCAAATGCAACATGGATCGATGAGGCCAGCTGGTCCGGTACAAAAATTGCATACGCTTCAAATAGCGGCTATTCGTACTTCGATATTGCCACAAACGAATCCGCGTCTTTTGGCGCACCAGCCTTAGCAGGATCAGCCGTTGATCTCTCGACTCCGGTTATTTCTGGCGATGGTGCATACATTGCATACAATGACAGCGGGCTTGCAGTTTACAGTCTCAAGGCTTCAAAATCGATTCAGCTCAATCAAAATAGCAATGATGTTCCGCTCTTGTGGAAGTCAGACGACAAGACGCTTCTCATTTCGACCGGCGCTGACGGCGAGCGTTCGCTTTCAGAATTCCACATCGGCACGCGCGCTTTGCGCACTGTTGCTGCGCTTCCGCAATCAATTAGCCGTGCACAGTGGGTTGCAAAAGACCAGTTAGCGCTCCTGACTCTTGGATTCGACGATGGATATTTTGAGTACGCTGCGAATCTCAAAACCAATACGCTCTCGCTCCT
The DNA here is from genome assembly GCA_035438605.1 of Minisyncoccota bacterium. Classification (GTDB taxonomy): domain Bacteria; phylum Patescibacteriota; class Minisyncoccia; order Phycocordibacterales; family UBA9973; genus JAGOSA01. Next base: position 3,452 of record DAORIR010000040.1, on the reverse strand, counting down.
TGCTGAAACAACAGAAGGCATCGCTTTCACTGCTGTCCGCGAAAGAGAAATGGCGACGCTTAAGGCAAATAAAATTACGCTCTATGGCGCAGAGGGCGAGAAAAAAATCGAAGCGAAGCGTACAGACAAAAGCCGAGTTGCTAACTTTGATCTCTTGCCGTCTCCGCTCGCTCTCTTCGTTCGCGAGCAAGGCGACTCATATGACGTTGCAACATTCAACATGACGACACTCATTGAAACAGCCGTCGAAGATATCTGGCTGCCGTATGTGATTGTTTCGCCAAACGGCAAGAGTGCCGTGACGGTCCAAGAGGGAAATGATTCCGCCCAATTTGTCGATTTGCCGAACGCGTCATAGCTTTCTATCCTCAAGCAATACCATGATCCACAAATACCACTTTGCAAAATTCGCCATAGCGCTAACCCTCCTTTTTGTTATTGGCATCGTTTTTCTGTTCGCCATCAATTTGCACGACAATGCCAAAACAGGCAAAAATATGACGCTTACCGAGCGAATCAGCGACATTATGGGCAAGTAGCCAGAGCCTGCGCGTCCATTTGACTATTATCTCTTTTAGGGTAATATAGCTCCATAGGCCAAAGACAGCAGGCATTCGGGAAACCGAAAGAGGTCCTGCCGAGGAATCAATAAAGCTTGTGCTATTGCACACCGAATTTCGGCGCTTTATTGAAACAACTCACTTCAGCCTTTAAATGGCTGGATTTTTATTTCCAGCGGTCGAAATCAACAAACAAAGTATTATTATGGCTCTTACTAAAGCAAAGAAATCACAGCTCTTGGAAGACGCATCAGGCATTACGAAAGGCGCAAAGACTATTGTCTTCGTGAAGTTCGATAAACTTACTGTTGCCGATAACATTACCCTCCGCCGCGGCCTCCGCGCTGAAGGTTCTAACTATCGCGTCATCAAAAAGACCCTCCTCAAAAAGGCTCTCAATGACGGCAGCTACCAAGGCGAGATGCCGAACATGCCGGGAGAAATTGCTATCGCTTGGAGTGACGACCTTTTGGCCCCAGCTCGTGCTGTCTATGAATTCTCAAAGACACACAAGGACAAGGCAGAAATCGTCGGCGGCGTATTTGATGGAGTGTACAAGTCTCAAAAGGACATGCTCTCAATCGCTACGATCCCACCTCGCGAAACGCTTATCGCTCAGCTCGTCAATCTCATCAATTCGCCAATTCAGCGCCTTGCAGTTGTTGTCTCGGAAATTGCCAAGACAAAAACAGCATAGCCAATTCGTCTGAATTACTTATTAATTTTATTTAAAATATTATGGAAGAAAACAAATCAGTAGAAATTCCAGCGAAGTTCAAGGACTTTGTTGAGAAGATCGATGGCATGTCAGTTATTGACCTCCACGAACTCGTTAAGACACTTGAAGAAAAGTACGGTGTCTCAGCAGCAGCAGTCGCAGCAGCTCCAGCAGCTGGCGCAGGTGCAGCAGCTGAAGAAAAGGACAGCTTCACAGTTGTTCTCGCATCAGCAGGCGAACAGAAGATCGCAGTCATGAAAGTCGTTAAGGAAGTTCTCGGCCTTGGTCTCAAGGAAGCGAAGGATCTCGTTGACGGCGCACCAGCTACTCTTAAGGATAACGTTAAGAAGGCTGACGCTGACGACCTCAAGAAGAAGATCGAAGAAGCAGGCGGTAAGGTTGAACTTAAGTAACCTTCACAAAAAATCCCCCCAAAAGGGGATTTTTTGTTTTACACAGCGTCGCCGGCCTTTTCCTCATAATTTCTATATAATAAAGCTATTATTCATAGGCCATTTTTTACTATGCTCAAAAAATTGATGATAGCAGCAGGAATTGCGCTCCTATTCGGAGGCACGTTTTCGTATGCAAAAGCAGCAGACAGAGAGCTGCTCAAGGTAGATATTCGCACAAACGATCCTGCCAAGAAAGAAGAAATCAAGAAGCTCCAAGGCTTCCTCATTAACCAAAAGCTCCTCGATATTGCAGAGCCAAATGGTTCATTCGGACCAATGACAAAAGCGGCAGTCAAGAAGCTGCAGAAAGACCTCGATCTCCCGCAGGTCGGTACAGTTGGCCGATTTACTCGTGCAAAAATCAACACAGCCATCGAAGACAAGACTTCAGATGAGACGAACGACAAAGTTGTCGTCAAAATTAATGATGCAACGCTTGTTGTCCCTAACAATAAAATTCCTCGCGTCATGTTCTGGTGGGGCAAGGTAAATCAGCACATGGATCTTGCTACAGGCACATGGCAGACTGATTCTAATGGCCTTGAGCCATATGCTGGCGCAAGCGTCGACAAGCTCGAATACTGCAAAAGAATCTATCCGAACTCAATTGCTATAAAGCCGTACATGTTCGAAACTATCCATACATGGCACGATCGCGGCAATGTAAACAACTACTCTTCAACAAACCTTTCGTACCGCTGCGTTTTGCAGGGCGAAACAGTTACTGAAGTTTCAGCTGGCGATGTTCTCGGCGTTTCAGTATCATCACCGTCGCTCATTTCTGATATTGCAAAGCTTCAGAAGCCTCTCAATTATTCTTTCTCAAAATACTTGAGCGCTGGCGTTAAACATGCTGATGTTACAAAGCTTCAGAAGGTGCTGATTGAAAATGGCTACCTTGCTGAATCATCACAGACGGGCGTCATGGACGAAGCCACAGTTCTTGCTCTCAAAGATTTCCAAGAAGACAATAAAGTCGAAATGACTGGAACGCTTGGGCCAAAGACACGCGCTCTCGTTGCTGCCGCATCTCGCCGCCTTGGCCCATGCGCTGGCAATCAGCAAAAAGTAATCGTCAAAAATCCGAACGGAGGGGAAGTCTATCAAGCTGGGCAGAGCATTACTGTTAAGTGGAAAACCTGCCGCATTCCAGCAAATCAAAATGTCCGCGTCGATCTCGTTGTTGCACCATTCCCTCCGACCGGCACGAATGGCGTCGGCCTTGGCAATACGCGCAATGACGGACGCGAACAGTTTACGCTCCCAGCTGCATCTGCATTCAACGGCAATCCAATGTCTTTTGGCCAAAACTTTAAAGTAAGCATTTGGTATCCAAACGGCAGCACTGTTTCTCCGTACGATGTTTCTGATAATCTATTTACGATAAATGGCACAACAACCCCAGCTCCGATATATACGACAGATGCTGCAACATCTATTTCATCAAACAGCGCAACACTCAATGCAACAATCCTAGGCTTGATGGATACGCACAATGGAACTGGACAGACTGCATACTTCCAGTACGGAACATCGCAGAGCAACCTCAATATGACTTCTGCAACAAGCGGTCCAGTACAGGGAACTCTCAGCCAGACGATTTCTGGGCTTAGTCCAAATACAACGTACTACTACCGCGCAGCAATTAACTTTGGCCCGAACTCAGTTCCGCCAAATGCTGTTCAGTACGCAAATATTCTCTCGTTTACGACATCTTCT
>DAORIR010000039.1:0-5285 GCA_035438605.1 Minisyncoccota bacterium | reverse complement strand
CCAATAGAGAAATGTTTTTTCGGCCGCTTCAACAAGCTTCCTGAATTCGCCGCGCAAGCACTGGATGATTCCGTCATTTGTCGTGAGAGAAATGCCATCAAAGAAAAGCGCTTCGGCAGCTGCTTCCCTTTCAGCATCAAATGTCTCCATTATTTTTTGTATCCAAATATCCGTTCCGGTCGAAACAACTTCTTCGAGCACGAGCGAGCCTTTCGACAAAATAGTGATCGATGTTTCGTGTGCCTTGATTGCAATGACAATGCTCGCTGCATCGTCGAGGCCGATGAGCTCAGCGACAATTTCCGTCGACAGGCCAACATACTTGAGCTTGAAATTCGCCTTTTCGGCAATCGCCTTCATGTCGTCGATCGGCGGCTGCGGCAGCATTGTGACGGCGACTTTCGTATTATTTTTTTCGCGGTAGAGAATTTCGGTCTGCATGACAAAATCGTGCCGATCTCCAATCGCTTTCTTGATTTCCCTTTCAACCATGTGCTCGAGCAAAAACGGATCGCTCTCTGGCAATGTCATTTCAAAAAAAGTTGCCGCGCCATCCGGAAGCGCAACCTGCAATGTCTTTGTGCTTGAGCGGCGGTGAAGATTTGCAAAGATGTGAGCAAGTTCAGCATCGCGTGATTCTTTGTCGCTGCTGTCTGACTCGAGCGCCACGTCGCCAAATCGAGAAATAGAAATGCCGCGCGATGTCGCAATCGCTTCAACGTATGAAATCATGTGATCTTCAATAGCAACGCCAAGCGCTGCTTTTTTGCCGGAGACAGGAAGTTTGATTTTGCTAGTTTGTTTTTTCATGGTTTTTATTCAAAGAACTTTGCACTAAGAGTTTTGCTACGTTACGGACACGCCAGCTTTTACTTTCTTGCCAGGCTCAAGCGTCGTGAAATTTTCCAAATCGCCAGTGACGTAGAGAATCATGCCGTTTGATTCAATGCCGCGGATTTTGCGCGGAGCAAGGTTCGTGATGACTGGAAATTGCTTGCCGATGAGCGTTTCGATTTCAGGAAAGTATTCGCGGACACCTGAGAGAATAGTGCGAGGCTCCGCTTCGCCAAGATCAACTTTGTACATAATGAGCTTGTCTGCATCAGGAACTGCACTCGCTTCCAAGATCGTGCCGATTTTAATTTCGAGTTTGTAGACATCGTCGATGCTAATTTTTTTCGCGACTTCAACAACAGGCTCGGCAATTCCTTCTGTTTTTATTTCTTCTGTTGTGTTTTCGGTATCGCTCATATTATTTGTTCTTCAATTGTATGGTATCCAAGTGCCTCTGTAAAATAATGGCTGCCGCTTTATCGTCGATATTCTCGGCCTGCTTCCCGCCTGCACGCTTTTCGAAATGGCGCGCTTCGCTCGATGAGAAAAATTCTTGGACAAAATGGACAGGCAAACCGTACTGCATACCAAGGAGCGCCGCGAATGTATCAATTTCTTCTTGAACTTTATTTGATTGCCCCTTCAGGTCAGTAGACTTCCCTATGACAATTTCGCCAATCTTCTCTTTTGCAATGACCATTTCTACATATTTGTCTTTGTCTGCGGTCGGAATAATTGAGTACGGAAATGCGATCTTGCCGTTTTCGTCCGAAACTGCCAAACCGATTTTCTTTGTGCCGTAGTCGATGCCGAGGTATTTCATGTGATCAGTATAGCAGACAGAACAAGGCTACGCGGGCGCCGCTGGTTGTCGAAACGGCTTTTTTAAGCTAGTATTTCCCCATGGATCTATTCCTCCAGACTAGAGACCCGCAGAGCTTGGCGATATTCGCTCTTGTTGTGCTTTGGATCTTCTTCTGGAAAGGTTTGGCCCTCTGGCATGCAAGCCGCAGGGACCAGCGGATGTGGTTCGTGATTTTGCTCATCATCTCAACCCTGGGCATCATCGAAATCATTTACCTTTTCTTCGTGATCAAGCTCAAGCCGAGCGACCTTTTCAAAAATGAGAAGATCAAAGGCGGCGCAGATAGCGAAGCAAACGAAGGTAAATAAAAAACACGCACGGAGGCGTGGCTGAGTGGTTGAAGGCACCTGTCTTGAAAACAGGAGACTGAGCAATCGGTCCGTGAGTTCGAATCTCACCGCCTCCGCATTGTAAAACCCTTACATTGATATACAGAGTAATTATTGGTAAGGATTGATGTAGCGGGTTCAACTCCCGTCACCTCAACAAGAAAGTCATGATAATATTAAGACCATGGAAGGAATTTCCCACTCTCAAGAAGAAAGCAAAGAGCAGCAATGGCAGAACGAAAGAGCAATTGTAGACACACTTGTCGATGGACTTGGTTTGCCCATAGATGAAAAAATTAAAGAATGCGTTGTAGCTTTGCATCTGTCTGGCATCGACACGTCGGGCTCGCATGAAGGTAAATTAAACAAATACCCCGCCCCCTACATAGACGTCCAATCGACAGAGGCCCTGCGGCTAACCGAAGAGTTGGTCAGTATTCAAGATAAGCAAACGAGCGACGAAGAAAAATCTATTAGGCAAGAAATGTATAGTCTCTATGACTCTTTGGCTTCAATTAAAAACAAAGAGAGTGAAGAAGCATCTAGAATTAATACTGAGATAGGGCATTTATATAAAAAACTTGAGGAACTGCCAGAAGGAGACAGTACAGAAACAGCACCTCTGAAAGAAAAAATTACTATTGAAAACCTAGCAGAACGGCAAAAACTAATTGACCTTGTCCACTTGTTCAATATTACGAGAAATACAGAAGACGAAAATCGCCTTATTGTTCAACCGCTCGGTTTGGGCATAAGCCGCCTGACCAACAAAGGCGCAGACATACAGGAAAATGAAACTGACACCAAGAAGATTGAAGAGAGACTTCATGCCTTCCAAGCTGAAATGGATGCATTTACAGAATTCCTCAAGAATCGATTTTTGGGCAGATAATTGCTGGCTTAGATTTTCTTCAAAACCCCTTTCCTCTTCACAATATTCTTATAGTCCCACTGAATCACTTCAGCTTTCTTGAGCCACTTTTTCAAATGCGTAACTTTGATCTCGCTTGCATCCATGTACAGTATTTCCGCAGCCTTGAACTTCCCTTCTTTCTTAAGGTCAGCCTCGTCAAAACCTTGGCCACTGAAAAACATCAGCGCCACAGCACCGCTCTTACGAACAGAATAAGAAACAATAGGATTGCCATCGATAAACCAAACTGGAGAGCCATGCCAAATCTTTGATTCGCTTTTCTTGAGATGCTTGTCGATTGTTGTACTCAAAAGAGCACAGATCTTTTTAATAGCTGGTGTCTGTTGTTTGTTGTATTCGGGAATTGTTTTTGCAGTGCTTTTCATAGGTACAATTAGCTATCCATTAATTTTTTTATTCATTTTTCTCGAAGCAGCCATAAAGAGCACAAGAACAACATACAGAATAATTGTCCCGACAAGGAAACTAACTGACTCAAGCCTGAGTATTCCGTACAAAATCGCATACAAAACGAGAATCGCAACACCAATAATGCTTCCTGCTTTATTCGAACTAAATATACTTGCCGTATACCATCCATTCATGATGGCCGTTACAATTGAGGCCAAGGCGTATGCCCACGTAAAACCAATGTATTCCCCTACTGCAAGCGTCAGCAAGTAGAACATGACGAGCGACAAGCCAACGAGGAAATATTGGAAAATATTTGAAACAAGTTGCCGTCGGAGATCAAAGAAAAATACGCAAGCAAATGTCAGAATGATAACCAGCAGTGCATATTTAGTTGCGCGATCAATGAGACGAATATCATCGATGCCACTCAGCAATTCTACTCTTGGAATTTCCTTCGAAGTGTAGGCAATCGAATCGAATGAATTGTCGTCAGTTGCATAGTACTCATACAATTCCTTCTCAACTTTAAACGAAACTATTTTATTTTCTACCGCACCAATATCGCTTCTTGAAATACGCACGTCATTGTGGTTAGTTGCTACAGTAGCGCTGTAGTTGCCATTGGGCAAAAACTCGATACTTGTCGATCCTTTTGTCGAAAACTGCAAAGACAACACCGCAGAACCAGATCTATTTGCCTTAACAATGTCCGCACCGCTGATTTCGAGAGTTTTGTAGACATGAGGAAAATCACAGCAAGATGTCTCGGCAAAGGCTACGGCTATAGGAGTGCGAATGTCACCACTAACAACCTCTGCCTTGATGTCTGCGATTGCGACGTTTGACTTAATAGGAATAAAGACAAATGCATTCTTTGCAAATAGCGAATTGTCGACTTTGCTCGACATCATTACATCAGACGAGTAAGCAATGATTTCTTTTTTGCCGACTTTTTTTACTTCTGGAGAAAGTGTTGTTTCTATTTTTACATCTAATAACTCCGAAATACTCTTTTCGAATGAATACTTTTGTGAATTGCTTGGATTGTTTTCTGTCCGAATAACAACGGCTGGCGCGCCAAGGCCAATTTGAGGCAGGCTTGCTTCGACTGATTCTTGAGCTTTTGAGGTATTCTCGATTCGCTCTTTAATAATGCTGCGCACGACGCTTGAGGCTACAAAACAAAGAAGAATGACAAGCACAATAAACCCTACTTTTGACTGGGTTTTTGGATTTTGCAGGTCGATAGTTGGAAACTGGAATGACATATAGTTTATAGGTGAAATTAATAAATAGTAATTAGTATCTTAATTTATGATTTATTGTTTGTCAATATATATTTATCCTTATTTATATATCACAACTTTAATAATACACCATTATTCATCCACCGTAAGTAATGACACCAAACCCTCTTTCTGCTAAGCTTATTGCATATGATACCAATAAATCACCTCGCAGTTATCGTCGCTACAGTAGCAGCATTTATCGTCGGATTCATGTTCCATGGCCCGCTTTTTGGCAAGCTTTGGATGAAGCTCGCAAACGTCACGCCTACAGGCAAAGAGAAATTCTCTGACATGTACGGACAGATCGCAATGAGCATTCTCACCTACCTCGTCATGGCATACGGATTTGCAGTAATCTACGCATTCGCATTTACATCATCGCTCCTCGGAGGCGCAACAGTAATGACTGGCCTCATCGCAGGATTCGTCGTCTGGCTTGGATTCGTTGTCACAACAAGCTCAATGGACGTGACATGGCTCAAGCACTCTAAGAAACTCTGGGCTTTCGAAGCAATCTGCAACGGTGTCATCATTGCAGTCATGGCGCTCATCATTTCGGCTTGGTAGTTAATGAATTCGGCCTTAACTTCGCTCAAAAAAGAAATCCGCTCGCACGGCACACCCGAGCGAGCGGAAGCTTG
>DAORIR010000038.1:0-5350 GCA_035438605.1 Minisyncoccota bacterium | reverse complement strand
GCATGTCTGGCGGCAGCCTCAATGAATCAATTATCATCGACATCATGCGCTACATGAATCGCATTGGCGACATTCGTCCGGTTGCGCCGTACAAAATGCGCCCGAATTTCCCAGGATCTAACGACGTTGATATTGCAGCTGAGATAAAAGTCGAGCCGGGCGTTTTTTATCGCGATCTCGAAGCCAAGCTGAATGACGCTAACCTTTTATTGCCCTGCTTTACGGCATCAAAATCAATCAATGCTCTCGGTGGCATGCTCGGCAACAATTCCGGCGGCGAACTGACGCTTCGCTACGGCAAAATGGAAGACTACGTCAAAGAACTCAAGATTGTTTTCTTCGACGGGCATGAATATACAGTTAGACCGCTTAATCGCCGCGAGCTTTATACAAAAATGGCCGAGACAACGCGTGAAGGAGAAATCTACAAGCGCATTTTCGACATTGTTTCCAACAATGAAAAGACAATTGCTGCTGCCAAGCCGCTCGTCAATAAAAATTCTGCCGGCTACTACTTGTGGAATGTCTGGCGCAAAGACGAACGTGGCGAAGAAGTTTTTGATCTCGCTCAAGTTATCGTCGGCAGCCAAGGAACGCTCGGCATTGTGACTGAAATGACGCTTCGTGTCGTTGAACTTCCAGAAAAATCTCGCCTTGTTGTAGCAATGCTTCCGACCCTTGATCGCCTCGGCGACATTGTCGAAACAATTTTGCCTTTCAATCCGACATCAATTGAGTCATACGACGACAAAACATTTAGCCTTGCCGCTCGCTACTTCAGAGAGTTCGTCAAAGAGAAAGGATTTTTCGGCACTATCAAATACGCGCTGCAGTTTATGCCAGAGTTCGGCATGATTTTGCGCGGCGGTGTGCCAAAGCTCATTATGCTCATCGAATTTCAGGGCAATGACGAAGCGATTCTTGAAGCAAAGTGCAATGGTGTCATGGAAATGCTTAAGCCTTTCGATCTCAAGACTAGAAAAATTCTCGACAATAGGGAAGTCGAAAAATATTGGAGCGTTCGACGCGATTCGTTCGCACTTCTTCGCAAACATTCAGGTTCGCGACACACAGCACCATTTATCGACGACATCATTGTGCCGCCGCAGTACTTGCCGGAATTTTTGCCGAAGATCAATGCGCTCGTCGGTGCACACAAAGAGCTTATTTATACGATTGCTGGCCACGCAGGCAACGGCAACTTCCACATCATTCCGCTCATGGATTTCAAAAATCCGAGAATTCTCGAAATCATTCCTGAGCTTTCCGACAAAGTCTATGATCTCGTCCTTCGCTACCAAGGCTCGATCGATGCTGAGCACAATGATGGCATCATCAGGACGCCATATCTCATCAAGCAGTACGGACCAGAAGTTGTGCGTTTGTTCGGCGAAGTCAAAAAAGCCTTTGATCCGCTCGCTATTTTCAATCCTGGGAAAAAAGTCGTCGCGCAGCAAGCGAGCGCAAATGGCGACACAGCCGGCACTCTCGAATATCTAAAAAGTCACATTGCAATGGAACATACGGAGAAGCATTCGTCGTAATTTTATTTCATTTGCATATAACAAAAAAACCCCCACATCAAATGATATGGGGGTTTTGTTTGCGATAGTCATTGGTCGATTATACTTGCATAGATTTTACATCTAAGTAAGTTCGTTTCGGTACAATGTTTTTCTTAAGGAAATTCTTGATGTAACTTTTTTGCTTAACCAATTCGTTGGCATCATACAGTTCTTCCAAATCGAGATTCTTGATGACAAGGTTTTTTCTGAAATGAATAGTTGTTTTCCCGTGTAGTTCTGTTTCTACTTCAACCATTATCCATACTTGCTGATTTTTTGGTTCTTTGAGTTCAATAGTCAAAAAGTGTCCCTTGTCGTTGTAAATGATTTTGCAGACATATGTTTTCCTGTCGAAATGATTTGCTAGAGCATTGTACATGCCATTAATCTGCTTTTTGACTTTGCGTTTCAATTTTGCAAGAGCGACGACTGTTTCAGAAATTTGCTGTGCTAGTTCCTGAGCTTGTTCTTTCTTATTGAGTTTTATTACTACCATTTTTCTTAGTTTTCATCATTAAATCAATAAAAAGGGAACTAGTCAATACTCAGTCAAATATGAAGACAGGCTGTAAGATTGGCCTTGATTTAATCGTCATAATAGGTATACTAGAAACCTATGACAACATTGCAAGCACAATTCCGCAAAACGAGCGAAAACCTCGATTCTATACGCAGCTCCGGCAACCTTCCGGCTGTTTTTTATGGCTCAGGCAAGGAAACTACTCCTATTTCTGTCCCTATGATGGCCTTTGACAAGGCTTTCAAGGAGGCTGGCGAATCTAGTACTATTCACTTGGTTCTCCCAGATGGCGAACTCGACGTCCTTATCCACGAAGTTCAGCTTCATCCTGTGAAGCATGTTCCGATCCACGCCGATTTTCTCGTAGTCGATATGAACAAGCCAATCGAAGTTGCTGTTCCTCTCGAATTCGTCGGTGTTTCTCCAGCAGTCAAAGGTAACCTCGGTGTTCTCACAAAGGTTATCCATGAACTCGAAGTTAGGGGCTTGCCGAAAAACATCCCTCACCAGATCGAAGTCGACATTTCATCTCTCGAAACTCTTGAAAATCAGATCCACGTCAAAGACATCAAGCTTCCAAGTGGTGTCGAAGCTATGATCGGAGAAGATGAAGTTGTCGCTCTCGTATCAGCAGTCAAAGAAGAAGTCGAAGAGACAGCTCCAATGGACCTCTCAACGATCGAAGCAGTTGACCAGAAAGGCAAGAAAGAAGAGGAAGGAGGAGACGAAGCTGCTGCAGAATAACGTTTCTGCTAACGCGAAGGTTTCAAGTTTCAATTATGTACCCAAAGAATTTCACAAAAAAAGCAAGGAATATTGCGCTCGCCACTGCGACGCTTGTCCTTGCTTTTTTTGTTGGATACTCAGCCCACAACAACTACAAAGCTCAGGCCCAGACGACAGAACTTTCTACTGCGCAGTCAGAACGCGCTGCACTCGAAGCTCAGCTTGCCCAGCTCGAGGCTGAAATTGCCGCAAAGCAGAAAGAGCTGACAAATCAAAAGGGCCAGTCTGCCTCTATTTCTAATGAAATCAAGATAATTAACACTCAGATTTCTCAGGCTAAGCTCAAAATCCAGTCCAAAAACCTCACAATCAGCAAGCTTTCAAAGGATATTACGTCAAAAGCCAACACAATCGACAACCTCGAAGAAAAGCTCAACCGCGAGAAGGAATCTCTCGGCCAGATGATTCGCCAGACTCACATTATCGACGAGACGCCTTTTGTTTACGTCGCACTCGGCACTGAATCTGTTTCTGACTTTTACCGCGATCTTGACTCGTTCGAAACCCTCAAGCGCTCCGTTAAAGTCTCGCTCGATCAGGTCCGAGACATCCGCGACAACACTGAAGCTGAGAAAAAAGATCTCGAGAAAAAGCATGACGAAGAAGTCGATGTTAAATATGAACTCGAAAGCGTCAAAAAATCTATCGAGAGAAGCGAAAAAGAAAAGCAGACACTTTTGAATGCAAGCAAGAGCAAAGAAAAAACTATCACAACGGTGATCGCTGACCGAACTGCTGAAGTCAACAAAATCAAGGCTCGTCTCTTCCAATTTGCCGGCGGTACTGCCGCTATCCGCTTCGACGCTGCGCTCGCATATGCCCAGACTGCTTCGGCAAAAACTGGCATTGAGCCGTCATTTGTCCTCGCTATTTTGACACAAGAAAGTAACCTCGGCTCAAACGTCGGCAAATGCTACCTTTCAAATGCAACAACTGGTGCAGGCGTCAACGTCAACTCGGGCAAAACATACCCAAACGTAATGAAGCCTAGCCGCGATGTGCAGCCATTCCTTTCGATCACAAGCGCTCTTGGCATGGATCCGTATAAGACTGCGATTTCCTGCCCAATTGCCGGTGTTGCAGGCTATGGAGGTGCTATGGGCCCTGCTCAGTTCATTGCCTCCACATGGAGAACAGTTGAGAAGCGGGTGGCTGCTGCGGTTGGCTCTGCTGCTTCAAATCCATGGAGAGCAGAAGATGCGATCATGGCTTCATCAATTTATCTTACTGATCTCGGCGGAGGCGGAACTAGCGCATCAAACCAAATCAAGGCAGCCTGCAAATACTACGGCACTGGTGGCTCAACTTGCTCATATGGCCGCAGCGTTATGACCCTCAAAGCCAAAATCCAAGCCGATATTGACTACTTGAATGCCTACGGCGTTTCAAGACGATAAAGTACAGTAAAAACTTGCCTTTTTATAAAAAATCTGTAGAATACACCTACATATGAAAAAAGACATCCACCCAACATATTTCGCAGCAGCTAAGGCTGATTGCGTCTGTGGCGCAAGCTACACTGTAGGCTCAACTATGGAGTCTTTTCGAGTTGAAATCTGCAGCAATTGCCACCCATTCTTCTCAGGCAATGAAAAGGTTCTCGACACAGCCGGCCGCGTTGACCGCTTCAAGAAGCGCGCAGCAGCAGGTGCAGCAACGAAGGCTACAAAAGCGAAGAAATAGCGTACTCGCAGAAAGTCCGACACAATCGGGCTTTTTGCTTGCCCAAATTGCCAATTTTACCTGTATAATACAAATCTAAAGAAAAACCATACCAACATGGACGACCTCAATCTCGAAGAATTGAAAAGCAATTACAAAGTAGCCCACCTCATTGGGCATTTTGAGCGTTTGCTGCAGCAAGAAGAGGAAATCCGAACAATGTTGACCAATGACAATCCCGAAGGCGAGCCGACAGACGCAAGCCTCCACGAAATGGCAAAGGAAGAACTCGCTTCGCTTGAATCGCAGAAGTCAGACGTTAAAAAGCAGATTCAGGAAATTCTGGAAAGCGAAAAAGAGGAAGAGGAATTTCCGAATGAAGTGATTATGGAAATCCGCGCAGGCGCAGGCGGCGACGAAGCATCGCTTTTTGCATACGAACTTTCCGAAATGTATTCGCGCTACGCTGAGGTCCGCGGCTGGACGACAAAAATTATTCAGGAATCCAAAAACGATATTGGCGGATACAAAGAAGTTTCAATTGAAATTAAAGGCAAAGACGTATACCGCATTTTGCGCTTCGAAACTGGCGTCCATCGCGTCCAGCGAACGCCGGCTACTGAAAAGCAGGGGAGAATCCATACATCAACTGCATCTGTTGCGGTGCTTCCGATCAAGAAAAATGTGAAGTTCGTCATCAACCCCGCAGACCTCGACATGGAATACTCTCGCTCTGGCGGCGCTGGCGGGCAGAACGTCAACAAAGTCGAAACAGCTGTTCGCTTGATTCACCGCCCAACAGGCATTGATGTCCGAT
>DAORIR010000037.1:0-5651 GCA_035438605.1 Minisyncoccota bacterium | reverse complement strand
GCAGTTATTGTAGTAGTGCGAGCAGTAGTGACTTTTTCGAATGCAGAAGATTCGTGCGTTGCGTAGCCTTTGACTGTAGCAACAAGGTTTGGAATAAGGTCATAGCGTCGCTTGAGCTGGACTTCAATATCTGCCCACGCTTCTTTGGCCTGTGTGACGAGGCGAATGAGCGAGTTGTACGACATGATTACCCAGAGCACGAGAACCGCTGCGACTATGATGATAATAGTGAGTGTTGACATATGTGTAAATTATTATAATAAACTTTGACAGTAGAGACATTATATCATATTTTTAAAAGGAATAAAGACCTTCAAAAACACGAAAAATATGGCAATAGAACAACAAGACAAAAATGTCCTGATAGCCGAATTGGTATTGGGCATAGCATTTACAGTTGCGGCACTTTGGTTTTTAACCAGAGGAACATTTGCTGGAGACATAGGCGGAACTTGGCTTCTCATCTGCTCAGTTTTTATATTTATCGGCTGCCACAGCTTCAAGAAAAGCGCATCCTAAAAATGCGCTGATTGTATTATTGAATAAAAAAACAAAAAAAACCTTCCGGATTAGTGGAAGGTTTTTTCTTTTGGTTTTTACAATTGATTTGCCCAGCAATTACTACTTTTTCTTTTTCTTGCCGCTATTCTTTGCCTGCATTTTTTCGATAGTAACCAAAAGCGGGCTCGCTAGGAAAATCGATGAGTATGTTCCGAAGAAAAGTCCGACAGTGAGAACGAGAGAGAATGTTCTTGTGCTTTCTGGTCCGAAGAAGAAGAGCGCCAAAAGAACGAGGATGACAGTAAGCGACGTGTTGATTGAGCGAGCGAATGTCTGAGACAGAGACTGTCCGACTGTTTCAGCAAAGTCGCCTGAGCCAAGCTTGCGGATGTTTTCGCGGATTCGGTCAAAGACAACGATTGTGTCAGAGACTGAAAGTCCAAGCACTGTGAGCAGCGCCACAATGAAGAGGGAGTCAATTTCCATGCCAGTAAAGTGCGAAATGAGGGCAAAAGCGCCAGTCGGAATCGCAATGTCGTGGAGGAGCGTAACGATCGCAATCAAGCCATATCTCCATGAAGAAACTGGGCGTGAGACTTTTCGGAAAGCGTATGCGATGAAAAGAATGATTGCCGCCATGACGAGAATAATAGCTGTGATCGCCTTACTCTTGAGCTCTTTGCCGATTGAAGGGCCGATCGATGTGTAGCTCTTTTCAGTGCTGACATACTTGCCGTCAACAGTTACAGCTTTGAGGAGAGCTTGGTGCTCTGTTTCTGTCAGGTCGCGAGTCTTGATCGAGTAATCAGTTTCGCCAACTGGCTGAATGAGAACTTCGCCGAATTCAAGCTTGTCGATTGAGTCGCTGAGAACTTCAGCTTCTGGGCGAGTGCCAGTGTAGCTGATTTCTGCTTGAGTGCCGCCGCGGAATTCGATGCCGAACTTGAGGCCGAAGATTGCAATGAGCGCAATCGAAGCTGCAAGCAAAACACTTGAGACTGCGATGAATATTTTTCTGTATTTGATGATAAACATATATTTGTATTTCGAATCTAATTACTTAGACAAGCCTGATGAGAATAAGAAGCGAGCAATACGACCATTGCCTGTTGGAATTGAACGGAGGAAAACGCGAGTCACTGTGATTGCAGAGAAAAGCGAAACAACGACGCCAAGTCCGAAGACAAGCGCGAAGCCTTTGATCAGAGATGTTCCGAACCAGAAGAGAATGAGCGCTGTAATGATACTTGATGTGTTTGAATCGCGGATAGAAGTCCATGCGCGGTCAAAGCCAGCTTCGATTGCATCGCTCAGTGTGCGTCCATTCTTCAATTCTTCTTTCAAGCGCTCGAAGATAAGGACGTTTGCGTCAACTGCAACACCGATCGAAATAATGAAGCCTGCAATACCGGCGGCAGTGAGCGTTACCGGAATGAGCTTGAAGAGCGCGAGCATGATTGCAACATAGAGAGTAAGGGAGAGAACAGCAACAATACCTGGAAGTCTGTACCAGAGAATCAAGAAGATTGCGACAATAAGAAATCCGTAGAGCGCAGCTTTTTCGCCAGCGTCAACAGCTTTTTCGCCGAGAGTTGGTCCGATTGTCTGCGTAGAAACGAGAGTAATTGGAACCGGAAGTGCGCCAGAGTTCAAGCGGCCGACAAGAGTCTTCGCTTCAGCTGGCGTAAAGTTGCCAGTGATTTCTGCGCGACCGCCAGCAATTGCCTGACGAACACTTGGTGCAGAAATGAGATTGCCATCGAGGTAGATTGCAATTGTCTTGCCGACATTTTCGCTAGTGATTTTTTCGAAAAGCTTTGCGCCTTCGTCATTGAACTGCAGGACAACTGTAGCCTGTCGTGTCTGCTGGTTGAATTCGAGCGATGACTTCTGGAGGTAGCGTCCAGTAAGTTCTGTAGAAATGTATTTGCCTGCGAATGGATCGCCATCAATGACAATGTTGCCGTCAGGACCGACAGTAATCGGCGTTTCCTTTGGCGGATTTGGATTTTCAGTTTTGAATTCGAGAATTGGTGTTTCGCCGATTGTATCAGTCGCCTTCTTGATGTCAGTGATGCCTGGAAGATCGACAACGAGGCGATTGTCGCCGTTAGCGCCATCTTCAATGTGTATTACAGGTTCTGAAACGCCGAGGACGTTGATGCGGCGCTCGATGACGTCGCGGAGTGCAGCCATTGAATCTGCCACTTCAGACGCAGCGATTTTTGAAACGTCAGCTGTGTAGACCAAGTGCGATCCACCCGAAAGGTCGAGGCCAAGTCGAAATGGAAAACGTGTAGCGAGCTTTGAAGCTTCAGCAGGAGTTTCGACTGTTGTTCCGGCTGAAAAGCGCGTTTCTGATTTATAAACGAAATAAGCGACACCGAGACCAGCTATTAAAATAAGCAATGCTACCAATCTTTTTTTCCACATAATGTGTGGATTGTACGCGTTTTAGGGGCAAAAAGCAAGCAAAAATGCACTAGGCCACAGCCCGAGAAAGCACCCTCCAAAGCTTATTCATGCCAAGCCCAACAAGGCCGCCGATCAAGAGTCCGCCAGCAATATCGATCGGATAATGGACGCCAGCAATTACGCGCGAGGCAGCAATCAAAATAGCTGCAACCCAGAAAAATCTGCCGGCTGGACGATTGTGGAAATAGACGACAGCCGCAAGCGCAGCAAAAGCAGTCGCATGGCCAGACGGAAACGAGCCGCCTGTTTCGAGAAATAGAGGCTGCAAATCAGGAAAGCCAAGGAATGGACGCGGAATGCTGAGCGCATGCTTGAGAATTGCCGTGATGCCATACGCAATGCCAACAGTGAAAATGCCGTGAATGCATTTGAGTGCGCGGCGAGGCAGACTTTTGATCCACGGACCATTGTCGTTTTTGGTCGGAACGCAAAGCATGAGCAAAAAAGCGAAAGCAAAAAGTATGTACGGCAATGTCACGCCCAAAAAGTAGACGAGGTTGTCGATGATGTCATTTCTGTAAAGCAAACTATGGAGGAATGTGAACATTGGTGTATGATGCGAATTTTTATAAAAATTAATATCTGGAAAAGCTGCGCACAATTAAACTAGATACCGACAAACTCTTTGCCCATGTCGTCGCGGTGCGCCGCACGCGAGTAGCGGCGCATGCCCATGAGAAGGCCTAACGCTATGAATTCTACCAGAAGATGCGATCCCCCGTAACTCATAAATGGAAGAGTAATACCTGTCACCGGCATAATGCCGATGTTCATGCCGACATTGATCAAGATATGCGAAAGTAGCATGATAGCGAGCCCCGTGGCAAATAGCGTTTCAAAGTTGGTTGCGCCGACAAATGCGGCTTTAATGATTCGGGCAATCAGAAGCCCATACAGAATCAAAAGGAAAAGCGCACCGACAAATCCCCACTCTTCGGTAAATGCCGCAAAGATAAAGTCTGTCTGGTATTCAGGCAAATACTGCAAGCGCGACTGCGTGCCGAAGCCGACACCTTTGCCGAACAAGCCGCCCGAGCCTACGGCAATGCGCGACTGGTAGGCATTGTAGCCGGAGCCACGGATGTCGTAGTACGGATTAAGGAAGTTGATGACGCGCTCTTTTTGGTACGGCTTGAAGACAAAAAACCACAGCGCGCCAAAGGCCGTCAGCATCAGGAGAAAGACGACACCTAGGTGCTTTTTGGAAATACCCGAGACGAGCGTCATTCCAAACCAAATCATGAAAACAATTATTGCCGAACCAAAGTCAGGCTCAAGAAAAATGAGCGCAAGCGGAATAAGGGCGTAAATACCGGAAATGAGAACGTGCTTCACGTGGCGAATTTCTACGTGTCGCCGAGAGTAGTATTTTGCCAAGAGCAGAATGAGTGCGATTTTGACGACGTCGGACGGCTGGAAAGAAAAAACTCCGAATGAAAACCACGATTTGGCGCCGTTGACTGTTTCTCCAAATATTAAGACAGCAACCAAAAAGAGCATGGAAATCGCAAAAATGCCGAGGGCAATATTGCTGCGCTTGAGGAATCTGACGTCGATGCGAGAAGCGACAAAAAAAGCAATGAGCGAAACGACGACCCAAATGAGCTGGCGGCCAAAAAAGCCGGACTCGCCGGTAAATGATTTCATTGTTATGAGGCCGGCAGCCATTATCGGGATAACAGCAAAGACAATGAGCCAGTCCATTTTTTGAGTAGAAGAATTTCCCATTTTCTGTCGCTCTTACTTGCGATTGACGAAGATATTTATCTGATTAATGATTTCGATGCGCTTCGGCTCTCCAGCAAATGGCTCGCGCCACGTGAACGTAATATTCTTTTTTTGGCCAGCAGCCAAACTGCTGATAATTGTCTTGCTGACGCCGAGCGCGATGTTGTTGCCGTCATAGACGACTGCATAGACGTCGATATTTTTGACGACGCTTGTAGTTGGGTTCTGGATAGTTACGGGAAGCTTTGGCGCAATATCACTATTCTCGACAAGGCCAGCTTCTGTGAAAAGAATTTGTTTGGCTTCGTCTTCAGTAACTTTGAGCCATTGCGGCTCTGTCGTAAATCTAAATGTCGTGTATTTAGGAACGCGCTGGCCAGTTGCAATTGCCGATTCAAAGATGCCGAAGCGTCCGTTTGGCGGAACGTATGCAGCGCCTTGGCGAGTCGAGATGAAAATGTTGTCAGCGTCGTAGAAATTAAATTCGTAGTAGATGATCTTGGCCGAAGCTTGGAGGTTTTGGTTTTCGACATAGGCAAAAGCATTGTAGAAGCCTTCGCCGACCTTGAATGAGCGCGACCATTTAACCACTAGCGGGACAGCATTCTCTTGGCAGATTTTCATGCATCCACCGCCGCAGTCAATGCCAGTTTCTGCACCATTTTGCTTGTTGTCGGCACAGGTCGGGGCTTTATTGAGTTTTGGGTAAATATTGATCAGCAAAAAAAGGGCAACTGCAAAGCATGCAATGCCGCCATAAAAGAGCTTTCTTTTTCCTGACCAGGTCATGTACCACCAGTATAAAGCAAATAGGCAGCAATACAAAATAAAGTACTTCCCTCAGGGCACGGAAAATCTTTGCTAAGATTTTCCTTCTTCTATTAAAACCAAAGTTAGTTTGCTGAGATCGCGGCGTTTATTTTCTGGCGCGTCATGTCGCCGACAAA
>DAORIR010000036.1:0-5891 GCA_035438605.1 Minisyncoccota bacterium | reverse complement strand
ACTTCAAAGTTAGACTGAGAAAATTTCAATGCATACATATCGAGCAAGAATGCATCGTCGTCGACAATAAATATTTTGTGTTTAGTTCCAGTAGGTTCGGGCATATATTAGTTATTTGTTACTTCATTATAGTATACCAGTACTTCAAGTAAACGCCGTATATGTTGAAAGGCTACCCTGACGACTCAATGTTGAAATTGTAGACCTCCTGCAGCGGAACAATTCCCTTCATCGACTTGAGGATCGCATCTTCGCGCATCATCATCATTCCCTTCTTGCGTGCAGCCGCGTAAATGTCGAGCTCGTTCGGGCTCTTGAGAATGATTGCTTGCATCTCCTTGTCGACTGCAAACATTTCGAAGATCGCGACGCGTCCGCGAGTTCCCGATGGACAATCCGATGTCGGCTGCGATTCGTAGAGAGGCGCGCTGAGATTGATGTTCGCCTTATACTCAGCCGGCAAGTCAGCAAACTGCCTGTCGAGCATTTGCTTGAGGGCGTCATCGATCGGCATTTCTTTCTTTGCGGTCGGGCAAATGACACGTGTGAGGCGCTGAGCAATAGAAAGAATAAGTGTTGGCGCAATCAAGTAAGGATCGACGCCCATATCTACGAGACGAGGCACAACACCAAGAGCATTGTTGGTGTGGAGAGTAGAAAGCACCAAGTGACCAGTCAAAGCCGCCTGAATGGCAAGTTCAGCAGTTTCCTTGTCGCGGATTTCGCCCACCATGATGATGTTCGGATCTTGACGGAGCACAGAGCGCAAACCTGAAGCAAATGTGTAGCCGATTTCAGGCATGACCTGCGACTGGTTAACTTCTGGCATGTGATATTCAACTGGATCTTCAAGCGAAACGACGTTGGCTTTCTCGCGATCGAGCTCATTCATCATCGAGTATAGAGTTGTTGTCTTACCGGAACCAGTCGGACCAGTAATAAGAATAAGCCCATACGGACGCTTGAGCGCTTCGCGGATCATTTTCAGATTTGTCTCAGAAAGTTCAAGTTTGTCGAGCGGCAAAACACCTTTTTCAGAATCGAGAATACGCATCACGACTTTTTCGCCGTAGTACGTCGGCAGTGTCGAAACGCGGAAGTCGATCTTGCGGCCAGAAACTTTAGCCGAAAATCCGCCGTCCTGAGGCTTTCGCTTTTGGTCGATCTGGAGCTTCGCCAAAATCTTGATGCGGGCCACAATTCCAGAATAGACGTTGAGCGGCAAAACGAGCGATGTATGCAAAACGCCATCAACACGAAAACGGACTTTCACTTGCTCTCCTGTATTTTCGATATGGATGTCGGAAGCATTTCCTTCTGTCGCATGGTTAATGATGACGGCCACAATTTTGATGATCGGCGCGTCTTCGACAATCTTATCTTCTTCATTGGCCTTCTTGCCGCTCTTTTTATTCTCTTGAATCTCGACAGCAGTAGCAGCGGCCGCGATTTCAGTATCGAGCTCAGAAAGGGCCTGATCAACTTCGCTCGTTATCCCCTGATAGCTGTTCATAACGAGTTCATAATCGTCTGCGCTAATGAGAAAAACTTTATATGGAACATTTTCGCGGACAGAAATAAACTGCAGCGCGTCTGCTGCCTGAATGTTGTCTGGATCGAGCATGCCGACTTCAAGCACACCGTCAGTCAATCCAATAGGAACCATATGGTAATGCTTGGCAGAATCTTCAGGAATGTATTTGAGCAAATCAGTCGAAATAGTTTTCTTGTCGACTTTCTTGAAAGGAATACCATAGTAATCGCTCTTGAGTCGAACGAGATCGCCGGGAGACAATCCAGCTTCAACGAGAGCCGCATCAGTATTGCCCTCGAAGCGCTCTTGCGCCATGCGAGAAATGGAAGAGATTTGCTCTTCCTTGATGATTCCGTTTTCAGCTAGATGCTCGAGAAAGCTCATAGTGAGAGCTACTGAGCGGTCTTAAATGATATGGTTTCTCCGAATGCTGTTCCGCCATTTTGCTCGACCGCTGCTTTGACATAGTACGTTGTGTTTGGAGTAAGGCCTGTGAGTGTTGCAGTAAATGCAGCATCTGAGCCTGTCTGCTTTGTTGTCTTGTTGATTGTATTTTGGTTAGTTCCCCATTCGAACCAGCGAGGTGTCGATCCTGCAATAGCTGTTTCAGCCAAGACAGTTGCCGAACGCTGTCCGATGTTCTGCACTTCT
This sequence comes from Minisyncoccota bacterium, assembly GCA_035438605.1. Taxonomy (GTDB): domain Bacteria; phylum Patescibacteriota; class Minisyncoccia; order Phycocordibacterales; family UBA9973; genus JAGOSA01. The sequence continues at coordinate 3,706 of DAORIR010000036.1, read as the reverse complement.
TTTGTCTTAACTTGGCTAATTGGAGCAAGCGGATCGCCAGGAAGGCCGTTGAGTACGCCAGAGCCAGAAATAGAATCGCCCGTAATGCCTTCATCTGTTGCAATAACGCCAACATCAACGCCGATTGGCGCAAATGGATTTGGTCGGCCAATATCAGTAGGCGCCGGCAATTCCTGCGAAATATCTTTGAGTGCAAGGAATTCTGGCTTTTCGAAAATGTCTGTGTTGAGCTTGATGTTGTCGATGTTTGCGACTTGGCGAAGAATAGACTGGATTGTCTGGTCGGTTGTCGGATTGTTCTGCGGTATTCCCACTGCCTTATTTGTCACTTCAGACCGAAGGAGATCATCTGAAGATTGGCCCTCGGCTTTATTGCTGAAAAAGTAAGCGGAAGCCGAAAGAGCTCCGACCACAAGCACTGTTAAGATGATTTTTGATGAGCTTTTCATATTAATTAACAGCTTTTAGCCAGTAAATTTTTGCCTTAACCTCAAATTTGTAAACGTCTTTTGTATCCTGCGCATCGAAAATGATGCTTGTGACGTCGATAATGCGGAGATTCTTTTCCATGTCGCTCATGAGCTTGGTAAAGTTGTCGAATGTTCCAGTGAAAGTCATCGTCAAGCTAAAGCTATTATAGTCTTTTTTTGCATCAAGCGCTGTTTTGTTGTCTCTGACTGCTGTTGTTGTGCCGCTCGTTGCTGTTGCAGCTTTTGCCTGCTGGTCGACGTCAAACTTAACTGCATTCAAAATAGTGCCGTACTGCTTAGCAGTTCTGTCGACATCGATGATGAGCTTGATATTGTCGAGGTTGTCCGGCATGAGCTTCTCGAGTCGAGCGACGAGTGTCGTGTCGAGCGCATTGTATGTCGTTGCGAGGTTGTCCTTTTTCTTGAGAGCAGCATTGAGCTTCTCTTCGCTTTCCTTAAGCTTGTCTACTTCTGCTCTTACTGCTTTTGCCTCATTGTAAATAGGCTGGGTGTACAGGAAGTATGACCCGAACGCTAGACCTATTAAGAGAATTGGAATAATTAATTTGCCCATACTATTGTTCGATCGTCGGATCGCTGTTAAGTCTTTTGATATGCGCTTCGTACGAAACAAGTTCAGGATCGACTGAGAATGTCAGGTCAAAGGAGACGCGGGCTTTGTCGTCGAGGTTGAGGTTGGAGAAAATCGGATTGATGAAATATGTATTTTTGCTTGAGCCAACGCCTGCAAGAACATCGGATTCGGAAGCAATAGCGGCGTAATTGACGGCGCGTCCCGCCATTTTGACATTGATAGAAGCAGACCCAGATGAAGCTGGGCTCAATTCGAATTTAGTAAATTGAATAGTCTTGAGCGAGAGCTGTTCGAGCTTTGTAAAAATCGGAGAAACCATCGTGTGCTGCTTGAGGACTTCGTTTGCGGCATTGATGCGCTTGTCGAGCGTCGAGACTTCGCGGAGGAAGTCTGCGTCAAATGTTTTGATCTTTGACTTGATGCTTGCGTCGATAGTGTCGCGGTCATTGATGACAGTGATGCGGTAAAAGTAAGAGCCGCCAAGGAGAATGAGCGCAATGACGAAAATAATCGTCGCTAGTATGCCAAAAAAACTAGATGATCCGCGCGAAACAGGCGCACGCGCCTCAGTTACTGGCTTTTTTGGAATGAAAGATGTTTGAAACTGTTGATCCATATATACAGTTGTCACTTATTATAGCATTACCTTTGTCAGCAAAGATTTTTTTGAGCTGTGTATAACAATTCCCGATCAAAAAAGGATTTACTGCAGCTTTCTGAGCGCCAAACCGACAGCAACAGCGAATTCTGGGCCAGTCTCAGCAAGGATATTTTCGAGAAAGGCTGGCGCTTCGACTTTTTGGAAGGCATTGCCATAGAGAACTTCAACTTGGAAGCGGCTTTCGGCAGCTTCATAGAATCCTTTGATCAACGATCCACCGCCGACGAGGATGATTTTGCTGATGACTTTATTGTACCGTCGCTCGTACGCCAAAATAACGCTCTGCGTTTCGTTCAAGATAAAATCAAAAGAAAGCTTGATGACTTCGCGCATGTTTTGCGTCGCAGCATCGCCACCTGAGCCGCGCATATCAAAAGTGCGCTTCATTTCTTCAGCTTTTGCAAAAGGAATTTGGAGCGATGTCGCCAAATTCGACGTAATATCCTGCGAGCCGCGCATGACGACGTGGAACTGACGGACGACGCCGAAGTCGACGATCGAAAGCTTCACTTTAGATGCGCCGAAATCGACGATCAGAACCGTTCCCATTTCGTGCCCGAGAATTGCGCGCATCGTGCTGAACGTTTCGATTTCATAAAAGCTCGTCTGGAGGTTGGCGGCTTTGACGACAGCTTGGTATTTGGAAATAGTATCGCTATGGATCGCAGCAATGAGAACTTCTGTCTTGTTATTTGTCGGCGACTGCATAGCAAGCGTATCGTTCATCGGCTCTTCTTCCCTCTTTGGGATAACAGACCAGTCGAGCGAGACTTCTGAAATCGGAACCGGAATGTACTTGCGCGCTTCAGTCTGGACGATTGCTGCAATTTCTTTATTGTTTGGCGCTGTTGGGATTTCAATAACAGTAACAAGTGAAGCAGAAGAAGGAATGGCAACGCCTGCGCTCATGCTCGTAACAGACGATTCGCGAATGAGATCGGTGATTGCTGCGGCAAGCTTGTCTTCAGGGAGATTGGTTACCTTTCCGATTTCGACTTGGCCGTATGGACCGAGAGAAAGAGAGCCGTACGTTTCAAGTACTGCTTTGCCCGACTTCTTTTTTAATTGGACTATCTTAATCGACGACGTGCCGATATCGACGCCGATGACGCTGTCGTTATTTGAGCCTCCGCTGAAGAGTTTTGAAAAAGGATTTGCCATAGAGTTGTATATGTTCTCTATAGTATAAAGGCAGAATGTCTTATCGCCAAACATTTTATTTAAAATTTATCGCGGCTTCATGTCGAAAATGTATTGTTGGTGTATGTTTTCATCCATAGTAAACATTCTTTTTCCAGTCAGCTGCGAACAATGTCATTCAAAAGGCGCATATCTTTGCGATTCTTGCTTAGGTAAATGCGAAAAGGCAAAGCCGTATGATCAATTTGCCCAAGGACAAGGCAGTATGTCTGCTTGGGCTGCTTCCCTATTCTCGTATCATGACAAAACAATCAAACATGCTATATGGGAAATAAAATATCACGGCCATTTTGTTGTGGCCAATGCATTTGGAAAGAGATTGGCTGAGGCTGCGATGAAGCTTTTGCAGAATACCAATGGATACAATGGAGGCAATAAAACTCAGATCGAGATTATTATTGTTCCGATTCCGCCTTCTGCCGTCGGCAAGAAAAAACGCGGGTACAATCAGGCTTATATTATTGCGCGTGCGCTTGCCGACCATTTCAAGCTGCCCGACAGAGCAGCAGCGCCAACAAAGTTAATGAACAATATTTTAGAAAAAATTAAGGCAACCCAAAAACAAGCAACGCTTCACGACCGAAACGTTCGCCTCAAAAACATGGACGGCGCTTTCGGGACCAACGAAAAGCATAAAGACTTAGTCAACGGCAAGACAATTATTCTCGTCGATGACGTAACGACGACGGGTGCTACTCTTTTTGATGCACGGCGTGCGCTTTATGAGGCTGGGGCACATGAAGTGGTGGCGGTGACGATTGCGCACTAAATAGTATAAAG
>DAORIR010000035.1:0-6122 GCA_035438605.1 Minisyncoccota bacterium | reverse complement strand
TACTGAAGCATGTTTCGCTCAGCCATTTTTCGCCATCGGTAGACGAATAGATAAAAGGAACGTAATAGAGAATAGTGCCGTCTGGATAATCAATGTGCGGCAAGCGATGTTCTCTGTCGAGCGCAATGATGTAGCACTGGTCGTCTGGCAATTCTATTTCTTTTTCTTGCCATGCTTTAAAGATCTGCTCTAAACATTCTTTCCCGACAAAAGGACTGTACTTTTCGTTTTGTAGGAGCAGGACAATCTGGTCGTAATTTAAATCTTCTTCATCTATATATAGTAGAGAGAAGGTTCCTGCGCTAAGGCAGTAGGTATGCTTCTCTGTCATGTCTGGAGTTTTGTCCATTATACAGCAATCCTTGTATACTATATATATGCGCAAAATCGCCACTATCGTTTTCATAGGGATTGCTCTCGTCGCAGGTGCGATTTTTTTGTCTAGCAAAAATGAAGCAATGCCGAGTCAGGTTGCGACAGTTATTGAGGCAGTTGATCAAAATCCTAACGAAGCGGAGCCTGAGGAATTTGGCGTGGGCGGCGAAATTGATCCGGTTGCTTTGCCTGATGATACAAAACCAGACAGTCCAAAGCCAGATACTGTTAAACCTGACACAACTAAAGCTGAAACAGAAAAAGCTGACGCTGAACTTTACGCGCAAATCGATCAGCTCTTTATGCTCGGCTTCCGCGGCTACACATTTGAAAGCGCGAGCGATATCAAAAAGGTGCTTGCTGAAACAAATCTTGGCGGCGTCATTCTTTTTGACTATGATACGCCGACGAAAAAGTATGTTCGCAATATTCAGTCGGAGCCGCAGATCAAAAAGCTCATCAGCGATTTGCAGGCAAATTCAAAAACTAAACTCTTTGTTGCTGTTGACGAAGAGGGCGGCAAAGTCAGTCGCCTCAAAAATGTTGCCGGCTTTGAGAAAACTTCTTCAGCGGCATATATTGGAGCACAATCGGCCGCCGCTGTTCAAGCGACAGGAAAAAATCTCGGCGTCCAGCTTTCAGAATACGGTTTCAATATTGATTTCGCTCCCGACCTCGACGTGAACGTCAATCCGAAAAATCCCGTTATTGGCGCAGTCGATCGCTCGTTTTCTGCTGATCCAAAAGTTGTCAGCGAAAAGGGAATTGCATTTATCAAAGGTTTGCTCGCAGGCGGAATAACTCCAGTCGGCAAACATTTCCCAGGCCACGGCAGCTCGACAGCCGATAGTCATCTTGGCTTTGTCGATATTACAGATACATATAAAGAGTATGAGCTTGAGCCATTCAAAGATGCTTGCGCAGCCGGTTTGCCTGCAGTGATGATTGCTCACGTCTACAATAAAAATGTCGATGCGAAATATCCGGCGACGCTATCAAAACAACATTTAGAAAACCTTAAGAAAAAAGCAGGCTGTTCGACGCAGCTCATTTTCTCTGATGACATGGATATGCGCGCAATCTCGTCGCAGTATGGCCGAGAAACAGCGCTTACGCTTGCTATCAATGCTGGCGTCGATGTTATTGTTATTTCTAATAATGTTGTCGGCTATGACAAAGACGCATTTTTTAAAGCAAGGAAAATTGTTTTTGATGCAGTAAAAAAGGGAACAATATCCAAGGCCAGAATAGAGGAATCGTATAAAAAAATCACTGCTTTCAAGAAGAAATTTTAATCTTTTCTTTATTTTTTCTTGGGATTTTCTGAAGCTGCCTTTCTATATAATCGCTGCATGGCTTTTAATATTGTTGAACTGCAATCATTCAAGAAAACCTTTGACGAACGATTTGAGGTTTTTTGGAATAACAAATTGAGAACAATTGGAAAAATTGTCGGCGACAATCCGATTGTTTTCGATGTTTTGGATTTGGCGCGGTCTGTAAGTCGGGACGGCAAAAGGCTGCGCCCATATTTGGGATATATAGGCTATATTATTGCGCGGGATTCTTCGACCGGAAGCGCTAGCGATTTTGCTAGTGGATGTATCGACGGTGTCGATTGTTGGGATGTCGATATTATCGATAGACTCATTGGCCTTGAGCTTTTCCATACATATGCGCTTGTCCATGATGACATCATGGACAGGTCGTTGTTTCGACATGCTGTCCCGACAGTTCACATTGCTGCCAAAAAACTTGTCGCTCGCGGCGAGCATGCTGATCATGTCGGGCAATCATTCGGCATTCTGGCTGGCGACATGCTTTTTTCTTGGGCTCACGAAATGCTATTTACCGACCTCGACCCATTGATATTGCCGAAAGTTGCAGCTCGGTTTTCCAAAATGTCGGAAGAAGTAATTGTCGGCCAAATGATAGATATATACTTGAGCACAAAAAGCCAAGAGCAGGTTTTGCCTAATGAGATCGAACAAAAGAACATACTGAAGACTGCGCGGTATACATTTGTCCACCCGCTCATAATCGGAGTCTCGCTTCATGGCGGAATAGGCGATGAATATACAAGATTTTTCGAATCAATTGGCCTCGATCTCGGTATTGCATTCCAAATTCAGGATGATTTTTATGATATTGCCGCAGATGCCGAAGAAAATCAGCATACGTACTTTTCGATTGAGCCAGAATCTTTTGAATATGGGCTGATGATCTGCCGCGAAAAAATAAGTAATGCCAAAAAATTGATTGAAGCAATTGATATCGCCCCCGTTGCTCGGAAAATGCTGCTTGATATTGCAAATGCTATTCCACCGGATACATAGACCGAATAAGGCTTTTCTTTGTTATACTTTATCTACTTGTGAATCTGGTTAAAAAGCACAACAAGCTATTTCATGCGCTCGTCATTTTATTGACGGTTGCTGTTAACCTAGCTTTTTTTACTGATTACGCTCGCTCCGTCAATGAGCTTAGCTTCGTTCGCGAATGGGGGAGCTATGACATTGCAGCTCCGGCTTCATTTCTTCAGATTGCTACATCTTCGAACGGAAAAATATTCGTTACTGACGCTGAAAACCACAGGGTTGCAATGTTCGATTCTACTGGTAGCCAGTTGGGTGAGTTTGGAAGCGAAGGCACTGGCGATGGCAATTTCAAATATCCATGGGGAATCGCAGCAGACGCAAGTGGCAATATGTATATAGCTGATAGCCAAAATCACCGCATTCAATATTTCAACAATAGCGGCATATACATTGGTAAGTTCGGCACATTTGGCTCGGGCAAAGGCGAATTGCAATTCCCGCGCGGCGTTGCTGTGAGCTCGTCAGGTGTTGTCTATGTTGCTGATAGCGGCAATCACCGTATTTCGATGTTCGATTTGAGTGGAGCGTATATCGGGAAATTTGGCAGCCAAGGATCAGGCCTAGGAGAATTTTCTTTCCCTGAGGATGTTTCGGTTGCTGGGGACAATAAAGTATACGTTTCAGATACTGGCAATAATAAAATAAAAGTTTTCAGCGCGGACGGAACTTACCTCAGCGAATTTGGAATGGCTGGATCAGGCAATGGGCAATTTAGCTTTCCGAAAGGTATATCGGTGGGTGCTGGCAGTGTATTTATTGCTGACACAGGCAATTCTCGATTGCAGGCATTTACGACGACCGGGACATACCAAGCTAAATTTGGAACACAAGGCACGGGCAATGGCGAATTTGATTCAGCGCAGGACATTGCGGTTTTGGCAAATAATCAAGTCTTAGTTGCAGATGGCGGCAATCGCCGTATTCAGATTTTTACAAAGACTGGAACATTTGTATCAAGTTTTCCTTTTGAAAATGCTGTTGAAAATACAGATGGAAAATTTAACTTTCCTTCAGGAATATTTAAGGCAGCTTCAGGTAAGATTTATGTTGCCGACACTCAGAACAATCGCGTCCAAGTATTCAGCGAAACGGGCGTCTACATTTCTCAGTTCGGCATTTATGGTAGTGGCAAGGGGCAATTCATTTCCCCAGTAGATGTTGGTGTTGCAGATGACGGTTCAGTATTTGTTGTCGATCAAGAAAATGATCGCGTAGAAGTTTTTGACGAAAACAATAATTATCTTTGGAAGTTTGGCAAAGAGGGCAGTGGCGCAGGAGAATTTTCAAGGCCAAGTGCTATTGTCGTCAAAAATAGCAGTTTGTATGTTGCCGACACTCAGAATAATCGCATACAAGTCTTTGACATGTCCGGCAATTATATTACTGAGTATCCAGCTGGCTCGGCGCCAGGGTTAGAATTTTTGTTTCCAACAGATATCGATGTCGATAGCAAAGGAAATATCTATATTGCAGACACAGGCAATAATCGAATACAGCAATTGGATCCAGGCGGCAATTTTGTGCAGGAATTTGCAGTGTTTACTAGAAATTCAGACCCCAATGCTGAGCCTGCAGATGGTTCTTTCTATGGCATTAGTGGAATAGCGGTTGACGATGATGGACACATCTTTGTTTCAGATACAAGAAACAACAGAGTTCAAGTGATCAATACTGACGGCTCTTTTGTAAGCAAAGTTGGGCATCAGGGAACGCAAGAATCAGAATTCACCCTACCTCGCGGCATTGCGATTGGTGCTAATCACCAAGTCTATGTTGCCGATTCATACAATCACCGCGTTCAGGAATTTAAGTTTGCTGAATTTCCTCCTGTGGATCCTGTCGATCCAGTTGTTCCGCCTAGTTCTGGCGGCGGGGGAGGTGGAGGCGGTGTGAATGTCGATCCTATAGTTCCTGATCCAGTTGTGGTAGATCCAGCTGTCGTCAATCCTCCTGTAGATGTAGTAGTAGAAGAACCTGAGATTATTTGGCCAATACTGCCAGAGCCTGTTCGCAATGCGATTACGGCTGTAGTAGACAGTGTTTCGGAGAATATCATTGTCCCAACACAGATTGCCGTCGCCAAAATAGAAGAAGCAACTCCTGTTGCGCTCAAAACATATGTTCCTCGAACAATCATGACTTCAGGTTTGCTTGTGGGTTCAATTGCAATGATTACCGACAATCTTTTTGCTGCTCCATATACAATGGCTCAGTTCATGCTTTTCCCAGCTAGATTGTGGGCGAACTTGCTGACTGCTTTCGGCATACGAAAACGCCGCCGACCGTGGGGAGCAGTATACGATACGATGACAAAGCAGCCGCTTGATCCTGTTTACCTAGAGCTCGTCAACAAAGATGGCTTTGTTGTTGCAAGAACATCAACTGATATTTATGGGCGATACAGCTTCAAGGTTACGCCTGGCCACTATATGCTGCGCCCGAGAAAAACTGGATACGTCTTTCCTTCGCTTGTTCTTGCGCACACTGACCGCGATGAAGTCTACAAAGACTTGTACTTCGGCAACTATTTCGAAATAGAGCATCAGTCTGAAATGATGAATAAGAATATCCCAATGGATCGCCAAAAGATTGACTGGAAAGAGTTCATGAATCAGGACCAGAAAATACTCACTTGGCTTGCTCGCCGCGACCAGCTCATCAGTCAGGCTTCCCATATTCTGTTTATCATTGGTTTTGCCGTGGCAATTATTGCGCTCCTTTTGGCTCCTCGAGTATATACAATTATAGTCTTCCTTCTCTATGTCTTCATGTATGCGCTCAGGCGCTCTGGCCCAAATCCGTCCAAGCTCGGCCGCGTCATCGACCAAGCAACAAAAGCACCTCTGTCATTTGCCATTGTCCGCGTTTTCTCAGTGAAGCTCGGCAACGAAGTTGTCCGCAAGGCAACAAACAAGTTTGGCCAGTTTTTCTGTCCGGTTCCAGATGGCGACTACTACCTCTCGTTTGACCGCAAAAACCAAAACGGCACGTATACAGAGGCAAACAAGAAAGAGCTCGTGCACATTACTCGAGGCGTTGTTTCAGGAAAATGGGAAGCAAGCTTCTAGTTTCTTTATCTAAATAAAAAGGAGTGGTACACTACCCGTATGAAAGCTACGTACACCCGCACGTTTAGCGTGCCAATCATGATGGAACAGAATACTTCGGGCAACAGCACGGACAAGAAATATGTCCTGACAATTCGCGATATGCCAAACGAGCAGAAGCCTCGCGAAAAATTGATTCGCGATGGTGTTGCACTTCTCTCGATGGCTGAGCTTCTCAGCGTCATTCTCAATGTCGGCTCAAAAAAGGAAGATGTTCTTGCCATGAGCAATCGCATCCTCAAAGAGTATGGAGAGAAAAGCA
>DAORIR010000034.1:0-6352 GCA_035438605.1 Minisyncoccota bacterium | reverse complement strand
GCAAATGTCGGAGATATAAAAGGCAATGCAAACATCATCAAAAGGACACTCGCAAACTTCGGCATTCAAGTTGAAATGGATGAAATCACTGTCGGTCCATCTGTCACTCGCTATGCACTTAAGCCCGCAGAAGGCGTGAAGCTCGCGAAAATTGTCGGCCTCCAAAATGATCTCGCGCTTGCTCTCGCAGCTCACCCGATTCGTATTGAAGCGCCAATTCCTGGCAAATCGCTCGTCGGCGTGGAAATCCCGAACAAGTCAAAATCGACAGTCGGCCTTGCATCTCTTTTGCAGGATGCTGATTACAAAAATTCTGACAAGCCTCTCTATATGGGTGTTGGTCGCGGCCTTTCGGGCAAGCCGACATACATCAACCTCGCCAAGATGCCGCACATGCTTATCGCTGGTACAACTGGTTCGGGCAAGTCTGTGACAATTCATACTCTTGTTACATCACTCTTATATAGACTCGGGCCGGAAGATCTTCGATTTATCATGATCGATCCGAAGCGTGTCGAGCTTACTCTCTATAACAAGATTCCTCACTTGCTCACACCGGTTATTACTGATGCCAAAAAAGCTATCCTCTCGCTCAAGTGGGCTGCAAAAGAAATGGAACGACGCTACAACATTCTCGAAACAGAATCTGTGCGCGACATCGATTCGTATCACAAGCTCATCGGTGGCCGAAAACTCAAAGAAGGCGAAGAAGTCGATCAGATGCCGTACATCGTTATCATTTTGGACGAATTGGCAGACATCATGACTGCTTTCCCTCGCGAACTCGAAGCTGGCATCGTTCGCCTTGCCCAAATGTCTCGTGCTGTCGGTATTCACCTCATTCTCTCTACTCAACGTCCTGAAGTTAACGTCATCACAGGCTTGATCAAAGCGAACGTCCCTGCTCGTATTGCTTTGAAAGTTTCTTCGCAAATCGACTCGCGAACTATTCTCGATACTGGCGGCGCAGAAAAACTTCTCGGTGCCGGCGACATGCTCTTCCTTTCAGGCGAATCTTCTCAGCCAAGCCGTATTCAATCTGCCTTTATTACTGAAGACGAAGTGAAGCGCGTCGTTGCTTGGCTTGCTAAGACATATGAAAATGAAGTTGTCGGAGACATTGCGCTCACAGGTACGCCAAGCGTCGACAAGTCAATATTCGAAGCGACTCTCGACTCTGACGACAATAGCGATGACGATGAAATGTATGAAGCGGCAAAGCAGGCTGTTATCGAAGCCGGCAAAGCATCGACTTCGTACCTTCAGCGCAAACTGAAGCTTGGCTACGCACGCGCAGCGCGACTCATGGATATACTTGAAGAACGTGGCGTTGTTGGCCCAGCCGATGGCGCAAAGCCGCGCGAAGTTCTCGAGCGCGGCGTCGATGATACGAGTGACATTCACACCTAGTAGATATCTCTAAATAATAAGCTAGAAAATTCTATGATCCCAATGGTAGACCCAAAACAATTTACGAAACTCTTCCTTGTTGGACTGCTTTTCCTTGGCATTGTTGGCTATGCTTACTATCGCAGCAAAGACGCAATATTCGGCATAACTATTGCCTCTTCAATCGAAGATGGGGCAATTCTTGATTCAAAATTGCTGACGCTGACCGGAAATGCGCCACATACTTCCCGCTTTACAGTCAATGGGCGAGAAATTCTTTTGGACAAAAATGGCGACTTCACTGATACATTGCTCCTCCAAGAGGGCTATACTATACTTGATATGGAAGCGAGCGATCGATTCGGCAGAACGAAAAGCAAAGTCATTCGGCTCTACACGAAACCGGACACAGCGCCCATAGACGTGCCAGTTGACGTTCCGATAGAAACACCAACAGAAGAGCCGTTGGACGCGCCGAGCGTTTAAGTTTTATTATCTGTAACTTTATTATTTTTTTATAGAAAATTAATGCGTGCCGTATATACTGCGAGCATGCATTTATTATCAGTTATTATTCAATAAGCAATTATTGCTTCACATGTATGGCAAAAAAATCAGCAAAGGCACCAAAAGAACAAGGCGGAGCAGTCGATGATGCAATCAAGTCGATCCTGACGAAATTCGGCGAAGGCTCGATCATGAAGCTCGGCGATGCGCCAAAGGTAAATGTCAGCGCAATACCAACAGGATCAATCGGCCTCGACATAGCGCTTGGCATCGGAGGACTTCCGCGCGGACGCATTATCGAAATCTTTGGACCAGAATCATCCGGCAAGACAACACTTGCTTTGCACGTTGTCGCTGAAGCTCAGAAGCTCGGCGGCGTTTGCGCATACATCGATGCTGAACACGCAATGGATCCTGAATACGCAGGCAACCTCGGCGTTGATATCGGCGAACTTTTGATCTCGCAGCCAGACACTGGCGAACAAGGCCTCGAAATCGTTGAGTCACTCGTTCGAACAGGCAAAATCGATGTTGTCGTTGTCGACTCAGTTGCAGCCCTCACTCCAAAAGATGAAATCGAAGGCGACATGGGCCAGCAGCACATGGGTAAGCAAGCTCGATTGATGTCACAAGCACTCCGCAAGCTCACAGCGCTCGTTGCTCGCTCAAACACTGTTGTCATTTTCATCAACCAGATCCGCATGCAGATCGGCGTTATGTTCGGCAATCCAGAAACAACTCCAGGCGGCAAGGCTCTCAAATTCTACACATCTGTTCGTCTCGATATTCGCCGCATTGCTCAAATCAAGAAAGGCGAAGAAGTTGTCGGCTCGCGCACTCGCGTCAAAGTCGTAAAGAATAAAGTCGCTGCCCCATTCAAGCAAACTGAATTCGATATCATTTACGGCGAAGGCATTTCGCTCGAAGGCGAAATCATGGCCCTCGGCGAAAAGCTCGGCGTCATCGAAAAATCAGGCGCCTCTTACGCATACCTTCCGCCAGAAGAGAAAGGCGAAAAGGCTGAAAAAATACCTCTCGCTCGCGGCTACGATGCAACGCGTCAGGCACTTCGTGAAAATCCAAAGCTCCGCGACCAAATCCTCAAGATTATCCGCAAGCGCATGAAGGAAGTGGTTTCAGAAAGCTCTGGCGAATAATAAACCTCAAAAAGTATGCAGACATAGACACGGAAATTTTTTGCTAAAAATTTCCTTATCCTCGGGCCGTCGCCCTGCGGAGCCTATGTCTGCATACTTTTTTCGTTTTAGTTACCTTGTTTCTTAATTGACATATTAAGTTAAATATGTATAATATGAACAAAGAACCTAAAAAATCACAAGATGGATACACTATTTGGACGATACCTGCAGACCTGCAGGCACTTATCGAAGCTTCATAAGCTTCACAGTGGCGCGATTGAGAAATTTCAGTTTGTAGGTAATGGCGTTACCTCGGCAGCAAGCACAGTAGATTATCTCGATTATAAATCCATAATGAAAAAAATGGTGATGATTGAGAAGCATGTTGCTAGCATGGATTCGCATAACAAATTGATGGAGGCACTCGAATATATTATATATCCGACTATAGCCCATCGCCCTGACCTCGAGATTAATCTGTCAGATAGACAGAGTTTTGAAGCAGGCATTACGAACAATTTCATTAGCCAGCACGAACAATCAAGTGAGAAGATTAAGAAATCCTATGCGGCAATACATGCCACATACTTTTCCAATAAGCTTCGCTATGAAAACATTGTTCGCTCTGCTGATCATGCTGAGTATTTCCTGAAGCAAGCAATTGAAGCTACGACGCTTGCCAGCATCAAAAAAAAGATCGAAACCATTAAATCATGGTATGGAGAGATTAAAACCTTGCCGGACGATTACATCTTCGACCCGAAACTTTTCTTGGCGAAAATTATTGAGGAACGGCCCAATCAAGCAATCACCTCTACAAAGGATTTCGAGCAAGTACAATTCGAAAACAAAATCGAAGAAGCAATTGTAGAAGCTTGGAAAGATGCTGAAGGACTTGCTGTTCGAAACTTTTTGCCAAAAGAACTTAATGAAGCGAGAAATCGCTTTAAAGAATCATTCAGCCCTGATTCACGCGAAAAGTATGAAGAGAAAAAAGTTGAGGACAAAGCAGAGATCGCTTCGTTCACAAGTAGTTACATCCTGCGAATTGCAAAATGGTATTACGAATACCAAGGTGTCATTGCGCAAGAGATCAAATTGATCGAAAAACGCAAAGCAACTGCTAACCGCTCAGAAGCTAGTCGTGACAGTGCGGCATATAGCACTGCCACCTAATTCAATTACGCATTCATTAAACAAAAGTAAAAACAGAAGCCCTACCGTAACAAGTAGGGCTTTCATTTGCCTTTTTATGCCTGCTTGGCTATACTCCACTAAGCCTTCGGGCCTATTTTATTTGTAAGTTCGCGCTTCGGCGCACAATAACTATGGCACTCCTCGCATACAACGAAATCAAAGAAAAAAAGATCATCCTCCACGATGATGAGCCGTGTGAAGTGGTAGAAAGCCACGTCGCCCGCACGCAGCAGCGCAAGCCTCAGAACCAAGTGAAGCTCCGCAGCCTCATTTCAGGCAAGACATTTGCGGCAACGTACCACGTTTCTGATCAGGCTCCTGAAGCCGACATCCTCCGCCGCGACGTCAAATTCCTTTTCCATAACAAAGGCGAATTCTGGTTCTGCGAACCCGAAAATCCGGCAAAGCGCTTCAAGCTCGAAGAAAAGCTTCTCGGCGATAACACTCGCTTCCTCAAGCCAAACGAACTCGTCACGGCCCTCGTTTGGGACAACGATGACGAAGAGCAAATCATTTCGATTAAGCTTCCGATCAAGATGACTTTTGAAGTCAAAGACGCTCCGCCTGCAATCAAAGGCGACACTCGAACTGGCGGCAACAAGCAAGTCACACTCGACAACGGCGCCAACGTCAACGTTCCGCTTTTCGTTTCGACTGGCGACAAAATCATCGTCAATACTGAAACTGGCGATTACGTTGAGCGAGTCTAAATTTCAGTTTTAAAAATTGAGCAAAAGAAAACCCGACATTACTGTCGGGTTTTTCTGTTCTACTCTCTAACCTATTCTGTTTTGTAATCTACTTTTTAATTATCCACTCCCAAAATCTTTGAGATTTATCGCCAATAGTCTTCGCAACCAGATATTCAAATGTTTCCGGAGAAAATCTAGTATTGAATGAAAAACCATTTGACCGAGACAGATCCTTCAGTTCAATCAAGCTGTGTTTGCCTAAATTCCTAATTTTGGCCAATTGCTCCTCAGAGCATCCAGCCAGCTGCCAACCGTAATCGATATCTGCCGCTCTTAGACAGTTATACGTACGGAGAGATAGGTCGTGCCATGACATTTCTCTTAGATAAAAATCAATATTGCCGCTCAAATCTAGGCCCATTTTCTCTCTAGTATCTCTTTCCAGTTCTTTAGATACATTAAGCAGGCTGAGACTCTCTGAATTTAAAGCCATAAAAGCAATAAGTTCATTTGAGCCAAATTGCGGATTTTCGATTTTGCTTGCCCACTCAATGATTTTTAATCCTGCCGAGCGCAGCTTCTCGATTTCAACCTGCTTATCAATTGACTCTTTTTTAAGATCATTAATGTTCTTAATCAGATCAATTTGATTTTGCACAGCAGACGATAGTTGGGTGATCTTTTGGCTGCTGCTATCAAGTAGTCGAGGGTATGTTTTACCGCTAAGCCTTGATATACCTTTACGGAAAATTTGATCACGTCTCGAACTAGTAAGACCAGTAAGTGAGGCATCGTATTCGCCCTGATCAGGGAAATCGAGCCGTTGCTTAATTAAGATCCGTTGCCTTAAGTCGATCTGAGGAAGCGCATCATTCATCAAGGCAACAAAGCTTTTGGGGACAAAAACTGCCTGCTGTTCATACTTTTTCATAAGAATTGCATCGAGTGCTTTTTTGAGCACAAGCGTGGGTTTTGTAATCTCATCCTCTGTCGGCATAAACTTTTCAGGATACTTGTGCATTAATATTGCACAATCATCAAAAAGTCGAAGGCCAAGATGTTTAT
Organism: Minisyncoccota bacterium; assembly: GCA_035438605.1. Taxonomy (GTDB): domain Bacteria; phylum Patescibacteriota; class Minisyncoccia; order Phycocordibacterales; family UBA9973; genus JAGOSA01. Next base: position 363 of record DAORIR010000034.1, on the reverse strand, counting down.
CATTTGGGTAAGGGAAATTACTTCCCTTAAAATCCCTGAAATGAGGATGATCCCAGCTGGATAATCGATTTGAGGGAATGATTAGTCGGAGCAGCTTTTGCTCGTGTGGCAAAATACCGTCTTCAAATCGCAATTCCTGCAAATCAAGATATGATTCCATTTTCGCCTGACAGTAAGAGATGAATCGATCAAGGTAAAGATAGTTGCTTATGACAGTTTTCATTTTCTTGATGTCTGATTCGACAACTGCGAACGAAACTGCCATTTCCATCGGATCAGCAATGCTCCATGCGTATAAACTCAGGAGCTTCACTTTGAGCGATGAACGGGTAGCTTGCGGACCTGCCTCTTCAAGCTCTTGTC
>DAORIR010000033.1:0-6390 GCA_035438605.1 Minisyncoccota bacterium | reverse complement strand
CAATGACTGCAACTGGCGGATCAGTTACAACAGGATCCGGTGGCGGTTCGGGTGGTTTGATTAAAGTTGATTATGTTAATAAAACATACTCAGGCACTGCTCCTTCTGCTGCTGGAGGTACTTCTACTGGTGCTAATCCTGGTACAAGTGGTTCGGCCGGCATTATTACCCAAACAGGAGTGAGCGATACATCTGCACCAACTATTTCATCAGTTGCTGTTTCTTCAATTACAGCTACAGGCGCAACTATCACTTGGCTAACTGATGAAGCAGGATCAACATATGTCGACTACGGCACAACTGCTTCATATGGAACATCAACAAGTGAAACAGACACATCGCCTCGTGTGCTTTCACACTCAGTGACTCTTTCTGGATTAACTGGCGGCACTACATACCATTTCAGCGCGAAATCAAAAGACGATGCCGGTACTCCAAACATTGGTTCTTCATCAGACGCGACATTTACTACAACAGCCGCGCCTGATACTACCGCACCAGTCGTTTCAAATATTGCGTCTACTCCAACACATAACTCTGTGCAAATTACATGGGATACAGATGAGGCGTCTTCAACTTTTGTCGACTACGGCACAACTGCTTCATACGGAACGACAACAAGCGAAATAGATACATCTCCGCGAGTCACAAGCCACAGTGTGTCGATTTCAGGACTTGCTGCAGCAACCACATATCACTACCGGCTCAATTCAAAAGATGCAGCTGCGAACAATGGCCAGTCTACTGATCAGACATTTACAACAAGTGCGGCTCCTGACGTTACGGCACCGGTCATTTCAAGTGTTTCCTCAACTCCCGGCGGTACATCAGCCGTAATAACGTGGACGACTGATGAAGTTTCTTCTTCTGTCGTTGAATATGGTCCAACTGCTTCATATGGAACAAGCACAAGTGAAGCAGATACGTCGCCTCGAGTCACAAGCCATAGCGTTACGGTTACAGGTCTAAGTGAGCAAACTCTCTACCACTTCCGTGTTAAATCAACTGATGCTTCGACAAACCTTGCAACAGGCAGCGACAATACATTTACGACGACGGACATTACGGCGCCAACTATTTCAACTATTGTTGCTTCGCCAACACATAACTCTGTTCAGATTACATGGAGTACCAACGAGCTTGCTTCAACAATTGTTAGTTATGGTCCAACTGCTTCATATGGCACGACAACGAGCGAAACAGATACATCTCCACGCGTCACAAGTCACAGCGTTACAGTTTCAAGCTTGTCGCCAGCAACGACGTACCACTTCAAAGTGAGTAGCAATGATGCTTCAGCTAACCTTGCTGAATCATCGGATCAAACATTTACGACAGACGCGGCACCAGACGTTACTGCTCCTGTGATTTCAAATCTAAGTGCCACTCCAACTGATACATCTGTGACGATTACATGGGATACAGATGAAGTTTCTTCGTCACTTGTGAATTATGGAGCTACTTCATCATATGGCAGCTCAACAATCGAAACAGATACATCACCTCGCGTCACAAGTCACAGTGTGACTATCTCTGGATTAACAGCTTCAACTCTATATCACTACAGAGTTCTTTCTACTGACGCTGCAACAAATACAGTAACTGGCACTGATCAGACATTTACGACAGATGCGACACCAGATCTCGCTGCGCCGGTTATTTCAGCCATAAGCGCAACGCCGAGCGTAACATCAGCAATTATCGAGTGGATCACTGACGAAGTAGCATCAAGCTTTATTGAATATGGACTGACATCATCGTACGGTACAACTTCTCCAGAAATTAATACATCACCGCGCGTCACAAGTCACAGCGTAACGTTGAGTGGCCTATCAGCATTTACTACTTATCATTTTAGGCTCAATTCAAATGACGCCTCAAGCAATCTTGGTCAGTCATCAGATCAGACATTTACGACAAGCGCAGCTCCTGATGTCACAGCACCAGTCATTTCTAATGTTGTCGCAACACCTACTGACACAACAGTACAAGTTACTTGGGATACTGACGAAGCATCTTCGTCTATTGTCGAATACGGAACAACTCTTTCGTACGGAACATCAACAAGCGAAACAGATACATCACCGCGCGTTACGAGCCACAGTGTAACTATCTCTGGATTGTCGGCTTCGACTGGATATCATTTCAGAGTAAAGTCTACTGATGCCTCAACTAATCAAGGTGTAGGTAATGACACGATAGTTACAACAAACGCTGCATCTGGCGGCGGTGGAGGCGGAGGTGGCGGCGGTTCATACAGCGCCGGAACCATACCATTACCGAATCCGCCTGCAACTGTTCCTCCGCCGGAAGTTATTCCTGTAGATCCTGTTGTTCCTCCAGTCACTCCTCCTCCAACAGAAACAACTCCTACAAAACCTACAGCTGTTGTTTTCTCAAAAGATATGAAAACTGGCTCAGTTAGTGCTGATGTCCTCATGCTCCAAAAAATCTTGAACGATAATGGGTATACAGTTGCAAAGACAGGCGCCGGCTCAAAAGGCAAAGAGACAACTATGTTCGGCAAAGCTACTCGAACAGCCGTCGCTCGTTTCCAAGCTAAATACAAAATCAATCCTCCGTACGGCACATTCGGCCCAATGACTCGCGCGAAAATAAATCAGCTGATTAAGGATGGGACGTTTAAAGTAAAATAATGAAAAACCGCCATATGGCGGTTTTTGTTTTTTATTGTTTGTAGCAACTTGTAGCAATATTGAAAAAACTTGTGGTAATATTTTAAAATGAAAACATTCAAGAACTATATCACTCCGGCCTTGGCGCTCATCCCGAGTACTGCATTTATACTTTTTCTCATCAAAGCAATTGCAGCAGGGCAGATAAGTTTTCCTGCAGAAAGCTTGCTCCATGGCAATTTCGTAAATGTCTTGATACTTCTGGTAATGACAATTAGCTTTGTCTGGATGTTTGTGGCTTCGCTTATTTCTATTTTTTCAAAAGCAGAACCAGTGTACCGCCGCAAAAATAAGACTATTGTTTTTCTCTTTATTCCTGTCGTTTTAGTTATTGCGATTTGGGCTGTAGTACATTTCTATGCTGATGCAGTTTATGTAGGAGATCCAGTTACGTCTCATTCAGTAGGCGAGTGTCCAGCAGGATTCAGTGAGTGCTAGGTACTGAATAAAAATAAAAAAGGCACGCTTCCGAAAATCGGGCGTGCCTTTTTTTGTCTGATCATTATTTTTACATTGGTTCAAGTTCAAGACTTGGGCCAAATACATTTTTCTGCTCCTTTATCCAAGCATCCTGTTCCGGCTTGCTTGTGTTTCCAAGACTAACCTCTGTTAGTGCTGCAAGTTTAGGATGCTGCCTGACAATGCTTTCCCGCACCTTTTCCGAATAAAATAAAAACGGCGATAGGTGATTATTGTTTTCAATAAACACAGAATCGCCAGTCATAAAGTGAAGGAGTGGACGTAGCTTGTCTAAGTTTTCTGTAAACAGAACTGACTTGTTAATGTTTTTTCCTGTAACAAAAGATATAATTTCTTCTAAGGAAAATGCTTGTTTTTTTGTTGTCGCTATCCTTTTCTATATATTTAATTATTAGAACTATTTGTGGAGATGGGGAGAATCGAACTCCCGTCTAAGAATGAATATCGGTAACGTCTACATACGTAGCTTATTTATTTTGTTTAAGCGCAGCAGCTACAAAATGAGCAAAATACTGCTGTGCCGATCCCTAATTTCGGTGACTGCTTCGGGCGGAGCAATTCCTAACCTCGATGTATAGTGCCGTTACTTGCCGACGAGGTGGTAGCTAGTAACGACATTCGCGGGCCGTTTAGGCGCGTGCGAAAGCAAAGTTCGCATTCATGACGAATGGAGACTTTACTGAACCTGCGGTTTTGCCGTATAGGTTTTTTGAAGATAGTTTTGCGAGTTGTCTCCAAGCTCGGTATGCGGCTATTCGATAGAATCAAACCTATCAACACCAATCATCCCCATGTTTTATCGAGTTTTCAACGTGCGCTGAATGTCGCGCTTAGTATCGCGTTCCTTTATCTTCTCTCGCTTGTCGTGCTTTTTCAAGCCCTTGGCGAGTCCGATTTTGAGCTTCACTAAACGGCCTTTATTATACAAGTCGATTGGCACTATTGTCAAACCTTTCTCTTTGGTGTCGCGGAGCAGCTGGTTGATTTCTTTTTTATTCAAAAGCAGGTTGCGGGTGCGGTATGGATCGTACGCCGGAGAAGTATTGTTGGCCTGATATTCGGGAATGTAGGCGTTCATGAGAACTGGTCGATCTCCGATGAGCTTCACGAAAGCGCCGCGAAGGGAACCTTTGCCGCTCTTGAGCGACTTAACTTCAAAGCCCAAAAGCTCGATCCCAGCATCCCAGGTATCGAGTATTTCAAAGTCGCGGCGAATGATATTGTTGTCGACAAGGTTTGCCATAGAGCGATTCTAGCATATTTGACCGTTTCTTCTATTAGTGTATAAATAGGGCATATGAATTTCAGCCCACGGCCGATTTCAAATAATTGGCATCATCAGCTTCTCAATTAGAAAGCTGATTCTTGTCGTGAACTAAAACTATTTCAACCCAACGATCAGCTTTGTAAGAAGCTGATTTGTTCTTTATGTCTAACAATTAAATAAAAAGAAAATGAAAAAAACGAGCTTTGTGGCTTTGTCGAATATTGTATTCGCAGCCAAAAACAATTGGTCTGGCTATGGTCCAATCATGAGCAATTATCCCGAACTGCGCATTCCGCAGTCGTCGCGGTTCGAAGTCGAACTCGACGGAAAAAATGCAAAAGTTATTTTTAAGGAAAGGGTCCACCCGATAGATTATTCAGAAATTGGGGAATTGCTTCTTTCTCACGACGTAACAATTATTAAGCTGCTCTGGGAAAAAGAAGGGGGCCAGAGAGTTTTTGTCGAAAATCATGGCTGGCAGGGACACTGATGCTGTTCCGTGCAGGAAATTGCCGCGCTCTTATGAGACGCGGCTTTTTTGTTTTGGGCAATTGACGATTTACAGAATAGAGTGTAGTTTTATTTTGGATAAATTCTTCTTCTAACAAATAAAAACAAATCACATGAAAAAACTAATCAATACCATTTCTGTCTTAATCGACCGAAAGTTTGCCAAGGAATGGCAAGAGTGGATGCAAGCTGACCAGATGCCACGTATCGTTGCGGCAATAGGTGAAGGCGGAGCAGCCAGACTGATAAAGGCCAAAGATTTGCATCAAACCGGACGGGTACGTTTTATCATCTCATACGAATTTCCTAGCGAAGTTGCTTATACTAAATATATTGGAGGAAAGGGGAGAGAAATGGCTCAGCGCTTTTCAGACAAACTGAATGATCGCGGTAAGGTTTCGGAAAGAATACCAGGTGATGAAGAATTTTCTGTATCATTTTCTCCTGAGTTGCTGGAGATTAAGGGCTGAGAATAAAGTTTTCAGGCAAAAAGCCGGTGCCATAGCGCACCGGCTTTTTTTATTAGTTTTATGGTAAAATGAGGCGTCATGAAATCAACTAATAAGCCAAATCCAGAGAAGAAAGAGCCCAAAAAGTCATCATTTAGCAACTACATTTTTGGGGCGATTTTTCTGTTCCTTGCCCTTTCTTTCCTTTACTCTCTCGTCAACGGCAACGGCAATGCCGAAACCAAGACTGTTTCGCTCACAGAAGTTGCCCGCACAATCAATGCTGGCGAAGTGAAGCAGATCGTCGTTTCAGGCAACACGCTTGAAATCGTCAAAAAAGACGAAACGAAGCTCGAAGCCAAAAAAGAATCTGAAGCTTCTCTCTCAGAAACACTTTCTAGCCTCGGCGTTCCAGCCGACAAGTTGGCTGGCGTCGATATTGAAATCAAAAGCGAATCAGGCATCGGCTACGTTCTCCTCAATATTGCGCCGATCGTTCTTCCTGTTATCTTGTTGATCGTTTTCATCTGGCTCATGTCTCGCCGCGCAAATGGCGCTGGCATGCAGGCATTTTCTTTCGGCCAATCAAAAGCTAAAATCACTGATCCAAACGACAAGAACAATCGCGTCACCTTCAAAGATGTCGCAGGAGCTAAGGAAGCTAAGGAAGAATTGAAAGAAATTGTCGATTTCTTGAAGAATCCTAAAAAATTTCTTGAGATCGGCGCGCGCATTCCAAAAGGCGTGCTCCTCACTGGTTCGCCAGGAACAGGCAAGACACTTCTCGCTCGCGCAGTAGCGGGGGAGGCCGGCGTTCCATTTTTCCATCTCTCAGGTTCTGAATTCGTCGAAATGTTTGTCGGCGTCGGCGCATCTCGCGTTCGCGATCTTTTTGAGCTCGCAAAGAAAGCAGCTCCAGCAATTATTTTCATCGATGAAATCGACGCAGTCGGACGCGTTCGTGGCTCTGGCTACGGCGGCGGCAACG
>DAORIR010000032.1:0-6669 GCA_035438605.1 Minisyncoccota bacterium | reverse complement strand
GAAAAGTCCTGAGAAATCAGGGCTTTTCTATTTGCTATAATGTGCAGATGCCGAATGCAAAACCTCCATTGTCGCTCGACGACAAACTCATAGACCACCTCCGCATTACCGAAGACCAGCGCAAAGCACTCAAGCGCCTCAACGTCGAAACCATTCGCGATCTCCTCTACCACTTCCCTGCGCGATACTCTGATATTTCAAAAGTGACGCCGATCGCTGATCTCGTCCCTGGCGAAGTCGCAACGATCGTTGCTCGCGTCGTCAAAACAGAAACAAAGAAAGGCTGGAAGAGTAAAATTCCAATGGCAGAAGCCGTACTCGAAGATGCCAGCGGCAAAATCACAGCGATCTGGTTCCACCAAGCCTACATTGCCAAAATGTTGCCGACAGGAAAAACTGTCACGCTCACTGGAAGGCCGACTGTGAAAGGCGGCAAAGATTCTGCCGCACTCGAAAGCAAAACTGGTATGTATTTGGCGAATGCAGAATTCGACCGCGGAACAGTTCTTCCGATCGATTCGCACGAAACGCTTTTTAATAATGCAGTTGACGACAACGGCGACAACATCGAAGGAGCACACATTCCTATTTATCCGGAAAGCCGCGGCGTTTCTTCGCGCTTCATGCACCATGCATTAGAGAAATTAATTGCAGCCGGCGCGCTCGATGCCGAACCAGATCCGATTCCGGCCGACATTCTCCAGAAATATAAATTGCCTAATTGGAAAACAGCGATGCACTGGCTGCACATGCCGAGAAAAACTGCGGACGCACTTGCTGCGCGAAAGCGTTTTGCATTTGAAGAAGTTTTCTACATTCAGCTCCAGAAAGCCAAAGACCGCGCACTTCTCCAAACGCTCAATACGGAAAAAATTGTTATCAATGACGACAAAGTCGAAGAGTTCATCAAGCGATTTGGTTTTACTCTCACTGCTGGCCAGCGCGAAGCGGTGCGGCACATCTTCGAAGACTTCGGCAAAGGCGCGCCAATGTCTCGCCTCCTCGAAGGCGATGTCGGTTCGGGCAAAACTGCTGTTGCTGCAGCTGCGGCTTTTGCCGTTGTTACTTCTACGCCGGCTGGGAAAAACGGAACCGCGCAAAACTTCGGCAATCTCCAAGTCGCCTACATGGCGCCAACAGAAATCTTGGCAGCACAGCATTTTGAATCGTTCATCAAATTTTTCGAAGGCATGAATATCCAGATCGGCTTGCTCACTGGAAAAACTGCACGGAAGTTTCCGGCGAAAACCGCAACGGGTAGCAGCAAAAGTGGCTGGACTGATATTTCAAAAGCGCAGCTTCTCAAATGGGTCGCAAATGGCGAAGTGCCAATCCTTGTCGGTACACACTCTCTCATCCAAAAATCAGTAAAGTTTAAGCACTTGTCTTTTGTCGTCATCGACGAGCAGCATCGTTTTGGTGTGCGCCAAAGAATGCAGCTTGTTCGTCGCACATCAGGCGAAAGTCTCGCACTCGCCGACGTCGCAGCCGAAGCGACTTCGACAACCTCTCTTGCGAACCGCGACTTTACTTACTACAAAGATCTTTCGTACCAAATCTCGCGCATCATCACGCAGTCACGCGGCAAAACTGGAAGCCTTGGGCATATCGATTTTACCCATGCTTTTCGAGAGGCACTGCGGAGCGAAGATATTTCTTTTCAAAACAGCATCACAGTTGGCGGCGGCAAGAAAAATCAGATCTCAACAAAAATCGACTCCCTCGTAGAAAGCGCACTTGCTGTCGTTTTTCGCGATCGTCCATTTCTCTCGCTGTCCGACAAGAAAAAATTCGAGACTAGCCTCAAGTACGGCAACTTTGCGCTTGCTCTCGTAGCATATGAAGATAAAGGAAAGATGAAGATAGACCAAATTAAAAATCCCGCATTCAAAAAGCAAACGTCTGCTGGCGGAACAGTAGGCGGCGGCTTGCACGGCAGCGGCAATGCAAATGCAGCAAGCCAAACAAACAAGCAGCCAATCCCTCACCTTCTCTCAATGACAGCGACGCCAATTCCGCGAACGCTTGCACTTACTATTTATGGCGACCTTGATCTCACTGTTCTTTCCGAAATGCCAGCTGGTCGCTTGCCTGTCATAACTGACATCGTTCCTCCGACAAAGCGAAAGCAAACGTATGACAAAATCCGCACAGAGCTCGAAGCTGGTCGACAGCTCTACGTCATTTGTCCGCGCATCGACGAACCAGATCCAGACAAAGAGATGGCTGTCCAAGCAAAATCAGTTGTGGCTGAAGCTGCTCGACTCAAGCGCGAAGTTTTTCACGAATACACAATCGGCATCATGCATTCGAAAATGTCTAAAGAAAAAAAGGAAGCTGTCATGCAAGATTTCAACGATAAGAAAATCGACATTCTCTGTGCAACATCTGTCGTCGAAGTCGGCGTCAACGTGCCGAATGCCACGAACATTATTATCGAAGGATCCGAGCGCTTCGGCCTTGCTCAGCTGCACCAGCTTCGCGGACGCGTTCTGCGCAGCAATCACCAGCCATACTGCTACCTCTTCACTGAAGGCGGCAGTGAACGAACAGCTGAAAGACTGCAGGCGCTCAAGACTGCAAAGAACGGTTTCGAACTTTCCGAACTCGACCTCAAATTGCGCGGCGCTGGCGAACTAGCGATCGGCAAACAGTGGGGCATATCAGACCTTGCCATGGAAGCAATCAAAAATCCAAAGATGGTTGAAGCCGCTCGCACCGAAGCCAAACTCCTCGTCGAAGCTGGCGCACTCACCGATTACCCCGACCTCGAAAAAGTCATGGAAAAGAAAAGCAAAGAATTGCATTTCGAATAGGGCTGAAAAAAAAGAGCAACAAAAAAAGAGCGGATAATGTCCGCTCTTTTAAAATTAGTGCTACTTAAAATTCACTCTCATTTATTTACTCTTTCTGCAATTTTGCTTGCGGATTAGTTTCTGCTGGCTCTCCGATTCGCCGATCTTTGCAGTAAATGCCATTGATTGCAAAATTCAGGTAGCCGATACATTGACCCCTGAAGACCTGATTCCGCTCATCATTATCGAGCGGAACCCTGCGAATTCGCTCAAGCGAACTTTCCAAAAATTGTTTTGCTTCAAGGCTGTTGCCAGAAAATCGACAAACCGATGAATTTGGCATAAGCATAAATGTTGAGTACATGCCTCGACATTCAATATCGAGAAAAACAATAGTATTAAGATTCACGCCTAGAATAGGAATATACGTTGGTGTATACCAGCGCATAAATCTGAATTTGTGCTCTGCATTGATTGCTGATGAATCAAGCTTAAAACCACAATCAACATAGTTAGTGTCTCCGGCTGCCATTATTTCCTCTGGAGTCATTGCGCTAGGATCGCGCCTTGAATACAGGTCAAGGTAGTAATGAACGCTGTCGCGCAGCTGACCGATCGGCATATTATTCCCGCACAGATCAATGATCACGTGTTCAAGAATAATTGGTTTTGCTCGAGCATTTGTTTCGGACTTCTTTTCAGTTCGAGGCGGTTCTGTAGCCTGCTGAATTGGACGACTACATGCCGTAGCTAATGCAGTAAAAGTAAGTAGTGCTATTAATTTTTTCATGTGCTATTTATTTAGTGGTTTAGGCCAAATAATAGCATAAATTTCTATTTAGTCAACAAAGATAAAATGAAAGCCTACTTGTTTCGAAGCGCATCCCGAATCTCTTCAAGCAGCTTAATGTCAGCCGGCTTTTCTTCTGGCTTGTTTTCAGCTTCGCTTTTCTTCTTCATGCGGTTCATGAGGCGAACCATGACAAAGAGAACGAGCGCAATAATAATGAAATCAATTGTAGCGCTGAGGAACATTCCGTACTTGAGCGTAGCCCCGCCGATATTGACTGAGTAGCTATCGAAATTCTGTCCGCCAAGAAGAGCACCAACAATAGGCATGAGAATATTGTCGACGAGAGAAGAAACAATTTTGCCGAAAGCTGCACCAATAATGACGCCGATTGCTAGGTCCATGACATTGCCCTTCATGGCGAATGTCTTGAATTCATGTAAGAAGTTTTTCATGGAAGTATTATATACCAAAAAACTCGGCATCAATAGTCCACTCATAGTCCGCCCTCATGGATTCGAACCATGGACCCCAGAGGTATAAGCTCTGTGCTCTAACCAACTGAGCTAAGGGCGGAGACTTCTAGATACTACCCTATTTTCGGCAAACAAAAAACCCCAGCCAGAGCCGGAGTTTTTTGCTTTTTTTGTTATTTCATTTCTTTATTTTAATTTGAGAAAGTCTTAAGCAAGAGTTGCTTTAGCTTTGTCAGCTTCATCCTGAAGTCGCTTTCGCTCTTCAGCTTCGCGCTGGATCCTGCGGACCACAACAACGATGACGAATACGAGAATAATAATGAGAAGCCAGCCGAGAACAGATGATGGGAGGAATGAGCTGCCGCCGCTTGCATTTGCTGCTGCCGCCGAGAGCGATCCTTTAATCGAATCATCTGATGAAACTTGTGTTTCAGAAGCTGATGCTGTCTTAGCTATTTTTGTCTTTGTCGAAGTAGTTGTTGCGACAGATGTAGACTTTGCAGTCGTAAAGCTGAGAACAGCGCCGTAGCATGTACCTGTACTGTTGTGGGCAACGATACGGTAGTAGTACTTAGTATTTGGCTTGAGGTTCGTAAGCATAGCTGAGTCGCCAGTGCTTGAGCGGTTGATCTGGATTGAACGAGTTGTTGAGCCGAGATCATTGACGCGAGTTCCCCATTCAAACCAAACGCTTGCTGTGCCGCTGTCGACATGAGCTGCACCCTGAATGAGTGCGCTTGTTGCCTTGATGTCAGTCGCGCTTTCAGTTGAGACGACAGGCTTGCTGTCTGCGACAATAACTTGTCCATCGTTGCATCCAATGCACTGATTTCCGTTGTTATTTCCTGTATTGATATCTGTGCCTGTGTCACTGCCATTACCTTCATCGTTATAATAATTGCCGGCAGATGTTGGGTAGTAGCCAGAGCCTGTCTGGTACTGAGCAAAAACCTTGGCAGAAGGTACGCAAAGTGCGGCGACTGCTGCGAGCACAATGCCGAAAGCAATAGCCTTATATAGAGTTTTACTGATTATCATGTAATTCATATGTACTAGTATTGTATCACAACTAGTACTATATGTCAAGGGCAAACACTGCCCAAAAATATACCCTTTTCAGGCTAATTTCCGAGGGCTTTTGTGAGGAAAAGCGAGCTAATGATGCCTATAACAAAGGCTGCAATGCCGATAATGAGCAGTATCCAGAGGAGAAATCGGAAGACCTGCGTATTCTTGAGCGAATAGACGCGCTTGATGAAAAACCATATTGCAAGAACGCAACCAAAAACAAGAACGCCGGCCATTGCCCTATTTGTAGCGAGAATAGATGTCGTTGCGAGGGAAAAAGTACCATTAATGAAATTGATGCCAGCCGCCAAGAAAAGCGCCTTGCTCCAGCTTCGGCCTTCTATCTTTGCGAGGCGCGCAGCCCATGCAACTAGCCCAGTTTCAATTGCGTAGCCCAACAAGAGAACGACGATGAAGTAACCGAGAGCAACACTTTCAAGATAAGGAGAAAGCGCGAGGCTTGCTCGGTACATGACGATAAAAGAAAGCACGACCATGACAATAGCCGGAATCAGGAATTGGCGGTATGTCAGTGTGGCGTATGTTTTTGGGTCTTTTTGCTCTGCTTCCATTTTATATAAGCGCTATATTAGACGATTGGCGTAATTGGATCTGCGGCTTTCTGGATTTTCTTCGGCAAGATGCCGTTAGCGATAATGATTTTGTCGTACTCTTCTTGTTCGAGCGTTTCAACTTCAATGAGTTTGATTGCAATAGCGTCGAGCACTTTTCGGTGCTTAGTAATTTCTTCGATTGCGCGCTGATGGCAATCTTTCATAATTTTTTCTACTTCAGTATCGATAAGCGCGCCAATCTTTTCTGAATGCTCTCCATTAGAATTGCCGTTGCTTCCCATGCCAGAAAGCGGACGTCCGCCATCTGACTCGAGTGCAATCGGACCAATTGCATCAGACATACCCCAGCGAGTAACCATAGCGCGAGCGAGATTTGTCGAAACCTGCAAGTCGTTCGATGGGCCAGTTGTAATGTCGCCAAAGATTAATTTTTCAGTAACGTAGCCGCCGAGAGAAACTGTAATGCTGTCGAGGAATTCATTGCGAGACTGAAGCTTGCGCTCTTCGATCGGCAACATAAATGTGTAGCCGAGCGCGCGGCCGCGAGAGATGATTGTGACTTTGTGGACTGGATCAGCATGCGGCAAAACAGAAGAAAGAATAGCGTGGCCAGCTTCATGGTAAGCAGTAATTTTTTTCTCCAAAGGAGATAGCAAATGGCTCTTGCGTTCAGGTCCGAGCATGACTTTTTCGATTGCGCGAAGCAGATCGTACTGCGTCACTTTCTTACGGTCTTCGCGGGCAGCGAGAATTGCGCCTTCGTTCATGAGCGAATGGAGATCAGCGCCAGAGAAACCGGGAGTTCGTTCTGCAACGACGCGGAGGTTAACGTCTTCGCCAAGCGGCTTTTTGAGAGCGTGGATTGCAAGGATTTCTTGGCGATCGTTGAGGTCTGGAAGATCGAGAATGACGCGTCGGTCGAAGCGGCCTGGACGAAGGAGTGCAGGATCAAGAACATCTGGTCG
>DAORIR010000031.1:0-6734 GCA_035438605.1 Minisyncoccota bacterium | reverse complement strand
TGATTGAAGCAGATAAATAATTTCTTTAATTAAAAATCAGCAATAAAAAAATCCTGAATTTCTTCAGGATTTTTTTATTTTATATTGAGAGAGTCTTAAGCAATGACGTGTACAATCTTCTTGACGCTCGTCTTTCCGTTGAACTTCGTGCGTCGAGTAGAACCGAACTTGATCTTGCCTGGAACGAGAGCGAAAACAGTATGATCCTTGCCGAGGCGAGTGTTCTTGCCTCCCAAGATCTTTGTGCCGCGCTGTCGGATGATAACTGAGCCAGCTTTCGCTGTTTCGCCATCATAAAGCTTTGTACCTAGGTACTTTGGCTGTGAATCTCTTAGGTTTTTAGCGGAACCGCCCGCTTTTCGATGTGCCATATTGGTTGAATACCTTACTGTTTAATAAATAATGCCCCATGAGTATACATGACGATCCGCCAAAAATCAAGACCCCAGCCCAACGGTTTCTGGATAGCCAAAAAGGCCACAATATCATGGTTTTTATCGTTATTTTAGGCGTTTCTGTAGCTGGTTTTAGCCTAGGCCTGATGTCTGCCAAAAAGGACTCTTCTGCTGGCCAAAATGGCCAAAACGTCATTATTGAGACCAACCCAAGCCTTATTGTGGCAACTGCGGCGGACTATCAGGCCGGAACCGCCAAAGATCCTGAGAAAGTTGCGGCCGCGCTCGTCCCCCAACCAGCGGAAGGGAAGAGAAGCCCAGAAGCCACCACCGGAGCATTTGTCGCCTCCAAAAAAGGGAAGAAGTACTACCCCGTAGACTGCGCTGGAGCCAAAAGTTTGTCCGAATCAAATAGAATTTATTTCAAAGATGCTGCAGAGGCTGAGTCCAAAGGTTACTCTTTATCGAGTAGTTGCCAGTAATATTGACCTATTATCTTTTTCATGTTATTGTCTTGAAAACCAAAATAACGCAATATGAGCCTACAAATCTTAAGTATCCCACCTACACGCTGGCAGGAATACAAAAACCTTCGTTTAGAAGCTGATAAAAACGATCCTGAAGCATTCGGTGCTTCTGCAGACGAACTAATGAAGAAAAACGATCTTTCTTGGAAAAATACTTTATTGCCAAATCCGTTGAGAGAAATGATTTTTGCCCAAATGGACGGCAAGTTAATTGGTATGATCGGGATTAATTACGAAACAATGGAAAAAGTTAAGCACACAGCAAAGCTTACTTCATTCTATGTAACTCCATCTTCTCGCGGCCAAAAAGTGGGCTTACAGCTTTTGCAGGAAGCCCTAAGCAAGATTGCTGAAAAAGCACATATTAAGAAAGTCGTACTAAGCGTAACCAAGTCTAAAGTTCAAGCCATTAAACTTTACCAGAAATTAGACTTCGAAACGATTGGAACTTATTATGATGAAATTTACCATAATGGTAAATACTACGATCAGATTGCAATGCAAAAGTATGTTGAAAGAAATAACTAAAAATCACTCATTTTTTTAAATAATTGAGGGGGAGTTAGCTTAAAGTTTAAAATCATCTACTAAAGAACGGACCACTTCGGTCCGTTTTAATTTGCCCAATTTTAATTTTTATGGCCAGTCGTAGGGAATAAGCAAAATGTTCTTTTGCTTATTATTGGCACAGTTTCCCTAGGGGAAGAGTATCTATCGTGTCGCACAATATATCTTTTGCGACACCATATGCTAATGAAAGCCCAGAAGGGGTCGTTTGGCCGGATTCAAACCTTGGGCTCAACTATCGTTTATTTTGAATAACTTCCCCATTAATATCTGTGCATTTTTTTCTGTGGTTTGGTTGGCAAATATCATGGTCTACTTCCCCTCTTTTTTGTGTCAGCGTTAGGGAAGT
Organism: Minisyncoccota bacterium; assembly: GCA_035438605.1. Taxonomy (GTDB): domain Bacteria; phylum Patescibacteriota; class Minisyncoccia; order Phycocordibacterales; family UBA9973; genus JAGOSA01. The sequence goes on along the minus strand of DAORIR010000031.1, from coordinate 4,896 downwards.
CGCACTTCCCTATTTCCGAACTAGGGTATTGACATAATATTGTATAGTATGTATTATCGAATAAACCAAAACCTAAACAAATGAACAATATAACCATCATCAGCCACTACGAATCCGTTAACCTTGATCATCTAAGCAAAATGAAAGGTCCTGACATGCGGAAGCATTCACTAACATATGTAGAGGAATGCAAAAGGACTTGCTGCAACATAAAAACTGTTCCAGAAAAAGGAAAGAGGACGAAACATATTATCATTCCTGAACTCATGAGATGTATTGGTGTATGTATGCATGTGTTGCCGAAGCCAGGGATAAGTCTAGATAACGGAGGTCTGATTGGCTTTCACATATCGCCAGTCCAGCCAACAGCAAAAATTCGCCGGAAGATTCAGAAGCATTACTTTTGGCTGCTCAAGCAGATAAATGAAACTTACGACATCCCTGCTATTTATGTTGGTGGTGGACGCAAAAACAATGCTACTAATAAGTGCTTATATGATGTTTCGCTCGACTCATTTATTCATCCACTTGCTCATGTATTGCCGAACGTTCAGATAAACCTGTTTGAAACCTTTGAGAATACTCAGGCAACCCTACTTGCACTGTCCAAACAAAAAATTAGTGCTATGCGTGTGAACTACGACAGCACGTACTACCTGACGCATATAAAAGATCCGATCGGTTCTAGCAGCAACTAACAATGGTAAAAGAAAAATAAAGAAGAAATATAGCGCCTCCAACTTTTAGGGGGCGCTTTTTTATGTACTTCCCTGTTATAAGCCAATATATTGACAGTTGTATTATTGGGTGTTAATGTATTTCAAACCAAAAAAATTAAACACATGAAAAAACTTCCTATTCTGATTGCTCTCATTGCAATGTTTGCAATGTACTCATGCGAGTCTTACTCCGGAGAAACCTTAGTTACTGGCTTGGCCGACACAACCAAGTTCACGGCAGCCGAAAAAGAAACTTTTCGCGGCGCCAAGAGTTCAGTTAGTGTCGTCAATATTCATATAGACGACTCGACTCAGTTAGTGACAAAGGCTGCGATCTTTACTAAAGACTTAGAAGGCAAAACGTTCCCTTTTAAAGCAACATTTCATTCTGGCGACGGCTTTTGTGGATGCGACGTGCCGTATGTCGATGTTAAATAGCAAAAAAATTTTAGTGTAGAAAAACCACCAGCTTTTAAACTGGTGGTTTTCTTTATTCTTATCTATTCACGTCCTAGTGAATATGTTAGTGGCTTACTGCATCCCAAGCAAACTTCCAAGCTGTTTGGTAATCAGTTACCGACTGTGTGCCTTGGCCGCCATCGCGGTGGCCATCGCCTGTCGTTACCCAATTATTAGCTTTAGTGATTTTACCTGGCTTGCCTGACCAAGCAGTTGCCTGATCAATCTGATTTGTCGCAATCTTTCTGTCGATTGCAATGATGCGATCGATCCATCCCTGGAGAGTTGTAGCGCTGATCATCCCTTTATTGCTGTTCTTGAGCTGCGTGAGCGCGCGAACAGATTTTCCGTGATAATCCTGCACTTTCTTATTCATGACATGATCTGCATCTGACCAGTAGCCTTCGTTGAGTGACCATGCGAGATAGTCAGTAACATCGCCGAGAGCTTTCCAGTCGTACTTATTTGTCGGATCATTTGCGAGAGCATTGTCCATTTCAATGGCAATTGCCCAAGTCATCTGAACCAATGTTGAATCTGTCGGAGGAGTAACTGTCCCGCATGTTTCGTTGTAGACAATGACATAGCGGTCACCTGTTGCGCCGGTAAAGTTCGGAGCAGTTGTGCTCGATGTCTGCGTTGCAGCATCAGCAAAACTTACTGAACTTGTCTTGTAGCCAACGAGGCGGTACTTGCCGTCAACACATGTTGCGCCAGAAGACAGAACATGGCTGTCGCCATCTGTGACTTCCCACGCAGTGTAGTTGTACGAATCATTCATCTCTGCAGTCATTGCGCCGTACGCATCAGTTGCGCCGCCGTGATTATTGCCGAGAGTAAATGAACCTGATGTTTCTGCACCACCATTGAGGTTAGACGCAGTCCAAGTTGAACTCATTGGGAACATGTAGCTATTTGCAGAAGCTGCTGTTGCCATAGCGCCATCGAGATACTTTACGATGTGAACTTGGCTTGTTTCAGAAGTTTCTTCATCTGCAATAGTAATTTTCCATGGAGCTGACCATGCGCTAGAATTTCCAGCGCCATCAATTGCTTTGACGTGCCAGTAGTATGTACCGTTCGGAGTTCCAGTTGTATCAACCTGTGAGCTTGTGAGCGCACCAGATGTATAGCCGGGAGTTGTGAACGAACCGTCAGCATTTACATCAGTAATGTGAGATGACTCATAGATGTATGTAACATCGCCAGCTGCTGGAGTTGTAACATCGCTCCAATCAGCCATTGTCCATGCTGAGCTTGTCATTGTGCTGTCGTGTGCGGGAGTTGCATGCACAGGTGCAGCAGAACAAGTCTTGTTCCAAACGATAACATGCTGATCGCTCATCATGTTCGTAAAGCTTGGAGCTGTCATTGTCGGAGTTGCAGCAGCTGCCTCTTCCATAGTTGTGCCAGTTGTGTAACCAGCTAGCATAAATGGATAATCAGCAGTACAAGACGCAGGCGTGTTTTCGCTGACGCTGTAGTTAGATCCTTCTGGCATATCAGCAGTTGTTGCTTTGTATGCATCAGGATTATTGAATCCAGTAGAAGAGAGGTTAAAGTCTCCTTCCCCACCCGGATATACAGCATGCATTGAGAACGTGCCGTTGTTAGTATTTTCCGATGTTGCCATTGCGCCGTTAATGTACTTCGCAATAGTCACCGTATACGGAGCTTCCGCTCGCGCCGTCATTGCTGAGTTCGCGACAAGCAATGCTGCAAGCGCAAAAGCAATACTACCGATCAATAATTTGAACGAGCTCTTTTTAGTTGTATTCATAAATTAAAAGTAACGCTACTGCCCCTGTGGCAGTAATCGCTAAATAAATTATTAATAATGTAGTTTGCGACCTTATTTAATAATAAGAAGATGTAAGACTCCAAACCATTGGGCCTCGAATCTTGATGTGCATCGCCGTGACACTCATTATTATATCATGCATCGACGAAATAATGTCAATGCATTATTAAAAAATATGTTGTGCAATAAAAAAAACTGGAGCAACATTTTGTTGCTCCAGTCTATTATTAATCAAACCACCTCAATTTTTTTACTTATGTATTTTCCTAACTAAAGGAATGAATACACCGTAGAACACATATGTGTTTGTGTTGTCTGTTCCGAATTCAATAAACAGTGCAGCAGCATTGTTTGCTACTGGAGTATCGAATCCGATTCCTGAATACATGCCGCTCGTCTGAATATTTTTTGAGACAACACCGTAGATACCGAGATTGTCTGATGCAAAATATTCTATTGCAATTCCTGTTGCATTGAAAGACATATTATAGAAGGGGGTAATTCCTACATTCCCTGCCGTAATTGATACAACTGCAAACACCGGAAGCGATGGGCTAAATCCTGCTTTGAGATTATTGAGCGTGATTCCTCCCTGTGGAGCAAACATAACACCTGCTTTTACCACAACTTCATCATCAGTTTGAAGTGTTGTTGTGTCAGTAGCGGTAAGCGTTTGAGCTTGCGCTGCAGTTGATAGCAATAATCCTAGTGCTATAATCGCGAAGATATTTTTCATAATCGTTTTTTAAATTGTTTAGATTCATGTGAATTGCTTATATTATATACCTTTTTATACAATTTGTCAATAGAATTCGCTTGGCCTTCAAAATCCCCTGCATATTGCCAATTCTGGCCAAAAATGTTGGAAAATAAGCAAAAATGAGGTACTCTTATAGTTCATATGTCACGCGGCGATGCAATAGTCAGATTTGAGAATGTCTCATTCGAATACAACGTCAACAAGCCCATCCTCGAGGAGGTCAGCTTTTCTATACGCCGCGGCCGCAAAATCACTCTCATGGGACAAAATGGCGCCGGTAAAAGTACTATTTTCGGCCTCATTACTAAAGAATTCCAGCCAGAAGAAGGAATCATCAATGTCGTCAATGGTGTTTCGATCGCTATTTCTCGACAGGTTATTCCGCGAGACGAAATGGAGCTCTCTGTCCGAGACTTCTTCCAAAAAGTATTCGACAAGAAAATCTACAACATCGACGTCTTAATCGACGACGTTCTTGAAGTCGTCCACCTCAAGGGCCACGAGAAAGTTCACGATCGCATCATCAAAACATTTTCTGGCGGACAGCAGGCTCGCCTCTTGCTTGCTTCTGCGCTTATTCAGAATCCTGATTTGCTTTTGCTCGATGAGCCGACAAACAACCTCGACAAAGCCGGCATTGCGCACCTCACAGAATTCCTCCAAAAGTACGACAAAAGCGTCATTGTCATTTCCCACGATGCCGAATTCTTGAACTCGTTCACGCAAGGCGTCTTGTACTTGGACATTTATACAAAAAAGATCGAGCAGTACGACGGTAACTACCACGACGTGGTCAAAGAAATCACGGCTCGCGTCGAGCGCGAGAACATGAAGAATGCGCAGCTCGCCAAAAAGATCCAAGAGAAAAAAGACCAATCGAACAAATTTGCAATGAAAGGCGGCCAGATGCGTCTCGTCGCTAAGCGCATGCGCGAAATGGCTGAAGAGCTCGAAGAAGATCTTGTTGATGTCCGAAAGGAAGACAAAACAATTCGGCCTTTCACTATCCCCGCTCAAGGCGACATCATCGGCGAAATCATTACCATTTCTTCATTCACGACAATGAAGACTGGCAAAATTACAAAGCACAAAGCCAACATTTCGCTCAAGAAAAAGCAGCACTTGCTTTTGCAGGGTCCAAACGGCATCGGCAAATC
>DAORIR010000030.1:0-6743 GCA_035438605.1 Minisyncoccota bacterium | reverse complement strand
AGTGCGTTCCATGTCAGAAAGAACAACATCATTGACGACACCAGCAATTGGCCACGTCGAAAGATGGACGCTTTCTGCATCTGGATTTGCGCCGCTGTCATTCTTCAATTTCTGCCAAATATCTTCAGCAGCGAATGGTGCGAATGGAGCAAGCACCTGCGCGAGCTTTTTGAGTACTATATATAGTGTCTGTTTTGCATCTTTGTCCCCGTCTTTCAGGCGATCGCGAGAGCGGCGCAAATACCACGTCGACATGTCGCCGATAAAATCGCGAATAGCGCGAACAGGTTCGATCATTCGATAGCTGTCGAGCGATGTCGTGCTTTCAGCAATGAGCTGGTTGAGACGCGACAAAATCCACTGATCCAAAACATTTTTTGATCCTGTGCTGTTTTGCATTTCTTTTTCTGCAGAAACTTCGAGCGACTGATCGCGATAGAGTTCATAGAAAGCCAGCACGTTGTACGTAAGACCAAGCGTCTTGCTTGCAAGCTCGCGCACAACATTTTCATCATAGTTTTTTCCTTCGCCAGGCTGATTCACGCTAAACATCCAGAGACGCAACACATCGACGCCATACTTATCCATCTGTTCCCACGGATTCACGATGTTGCCGATAGACTTCGACATTTTCTTTCCGTCCTTGTCGAGCAAGTGACCGAGACAGATAACATTTTTGTACGGCGTTCCGCGGCCCATGAGCACACCAACTGCAAGTAATGTGTAGAACCAGCCGCGAGTCTGGTCGATCGCTTCAGAAATGAAGTCAGCCGGATAGCCTTTCGTTTCGATCCATTCCTTATTTTCAAAAGGATAATGATCTTGCGCAAAAGGCATTGAACCAGAATCGAACCAAACATCCATGACTTCTTTGACGCGACGAAATTCTTTGCCGTCTTTTTCCAAAATGACTTCGTCGATGTATGGGCGATGAGGATCGAGTTCGAAGTTTTCATTGTGAGGATATGGCGCAAAACCAATTTTTTTGTATTCAGCATTTTGGTAATACTTGTAGTGAGGCGCAGACAGAAGCACATCGAGGCAAGCTTGGTTTGAAAGCATGTTCATGCCAGTTTCAAGTGACCACGCTGGACCACCGTGCGTAACGATCAAGATTTTTTTGCCTTTATATTTCTGTTCGATATCAAAGATAAAGGCCATCATGCGTCGCTGAAGCGCTTGGTATGATTCCCCGCCTTCAGGAGCCTTTGAAAAATACTCAAGTTTCTTTGGAAATGCAGCGTGGTAGTCATCCCATGTTTTTCCGTTATATGTTGCTCCCAAATACATTTCGCCAAGGCGCGCATCTTCGATCATCTTGTCAGCCGGCAATCCAAAAGCCTCCGCAACTTCAGCGGCTGTGTTTTTTGTTCGAGCAAATGGCGAATAGAAAATGTAATCGAGCTCAGTTTCTTGCTTTAGTTTTTGCGCAGATTCTGCCACAACTTTTTTTCCATTTTCAGTAAGTTCCGATGGTTCATTGATTTCATCAGTGACAAGGTTTTTGAGGTTACCGTCAGTTTCGCCGTGGCGCATGACGAAGTACGTATTGCCGCTGCGCTTTACATACTTCTTGATTGTTTCGAAAGAATCCACGATCATGCGCTCGCCATCTTCCGCTACCCAAACAGGAAGAGGTGTTCCCCAGTAGCGCTCGCGCGAAATTGCCCAGTCTTTAACTTCCTTCACCCATTCGCCAAAGCGGCCTTCTTTAATGTGTTCTGGCACCCAATTTATTTTTTCGTTTTCGGCGACGAGCTCATCGCGAAGTTTCGACATGGCAATGTACCAAGAGTCGCGCGCGTAATAGATGAGCGGCGTCTTGCAGCGCCAGCAGTGCGGATAGTTGTGTTCGTACTTTTCTTTTTTGAAAAGGAGCGATCCTGTCGCACGATTAGCGAGGTCTTTGATGATATCGATAGCAACATCTTCGTCCTTAACAAATCTACCTTCAAGAAAACCTGTACCCGAGATAAATTTTCCTTCAAGATTTACTGTGTGGAATTTTGGCAAGCCGACTTTATTCCCAAGATCAAAGTCGTCAGCACCATACATAACTGCAGTGTGAACGATTCCTGTGCCGTCTTCTGTCGTAACAAAATCTGCAACGTACACTTTGTAAGCAGCCGACATTTTTTCTTTTTCTGGATTTTTTTCGTCAGCGTTGAGGATATTTGAGAGGAATGGATAGAGAGGTTCATATTCCATGCCGACCATTTCAGAGCCTTTGTGTTCGGCAACGATTTCATAGCCTTCAGGAAGAATTGAAAGACGCTCCTTTGCGAGCACAAGAATCTCTTCGCCAACTTTTGCTTCGACGTAAGTAATATCTGAACCAACGGCGAGTGCAACATTCCCCGGAAGTGTCCAAGGCGTTGTTGTCCACGCCAAAAAGTAGGCATTGTCGAAACCTTTTATTTTGAATTTCGCCGTTACCGAAAGATCTTTGACATCCATGTATCCCTGCGCAAGCTCATGAGAAGCAAGAGCAGTTCCGCAGCGCGCGCACCATGGCACGATTCGATAATCTTTGTAGAGAAGGCCACGATCGTCGACTTTTTTGACAATGCTCCAAAGCGATTCAACGAAGTTTGTATCAAATGTGTAGTAAGCTTTCGACTTATCTACCCAGTAGCCGATGCGGTCAGTAAATTTTTCCCACTCGCCGATAAATTCGAAAACATTTTCGCGGCATTCTTTGTTGAACTTTGCGACGCCGTATTCTTCAATTTCTTTTTTAGATTTAAGTCCAAGCTTTTTTTCGATCTGGAGCTCAACTGGCAAGCCGTGAGTATCCCAACCTGCGCGGCGAGGAACGTGGAAGCCTTGCATCGTTTTGTAGCGAGGCATGACATCTTTGAAAGCTCGAGCTTCGAGATGGTGAAGCGCGGGCGCAGCATTCGCTGTCGGCGGACCTTCATAGAAAACGTATTCGCCTTTCGGAGAAGGCTTGGCAACTGCTTTTTCGAAAATATTTTTCTCAGCCCAAAACTGGAGAACTGCTTCTTCCCGCTCAGCTTGCACTGATTTTTTTGTTTCTTCGTTGTCTTTCATATTTTTTAATAATTATTTTAAATATTCTTAATGCTGTTTGGGTAAAATAAAAACTCGCCCACGAATCACGATCAATAGATCATAATCCAAGGGCGAGCTTCTGCACGCGGTACCACCTTAGTTTCTGCGCGGCTTTCGCGCAACTCATTTATTGCTGTAACGGGCAACCCGCCGGAGTCTACTTGCCTTGCGGCGTTCTGTCCGGAGCTCCGAGGCGATAACCTCTTCAGCGCTTGTGACCTAACTATAGGATAAAGCAGGAATTTTGCAAGACGACGAAAAGTCGCCATGCCCAGCGCAGGCACAAAAAAAATGAGACTCTCGGGTTGAGAGTCTCACATTTCACTTAGTCATTATTCAATTCAAACTTTGTTTTAAATCACCGGCACGTCCAGCAGATATGGCAAGCTCACACTCAAGACTTCATGTCCTAAATCAAAAGGGACGATCTTCATATTGAGATCGATAGCTTTTTGATGGATAAAAGGCGCTCCAACTGAATATCTCCAATCAGCAGACTCAAGAAGTGTTTTACACTTTTCCATTACTGTGAAGAAAACAAAGTCGAGCAAAATCTTGCGATTATATCCAGTATCATAGTTATTTCCATGGTATTGGCAAATCTGATCGAAGATTGATTGAAGCGGCAAAGTGTTAAAAACACCATAGCCTTCATTGCTAGCTTTAATAATCAATTCTCTATATTTTACTTGATTTTGCTTTCTGATAATTAGATCATCGGAAGAAATCGGCGCATTAACTAATGCCGGATTCTCAAGCGAATTAATAATAAGCAAAGAGAGATTTTTTACATCCTCAATTGCTGTTTCAGATTTTGGATCAATGTCATCGAGTTTTTTGAATAAACTCCCTGTCCATTGATGCTTGTGCGGAAAATCAATCCATTCTTCTTTTAGATCGATTTCCGTTTTCAGATACATAGTTCGACGAATATCGAAGTACGGATCAGAACACCCTTTCGCCAAGATCGGATAGATATAAATAACATCTTTTCCATGATCAGCTGCCGAAAATTCAATGCCAACAATCTCTCTTGTGTTGAGCATCTTTTTGTAGATGGGCAACCAAGCAGGAAGTAGCTTGATGAGACGGGCATGCGTAAGTGGATCTTTTTCGGATATATTATTGCGCTCAGTGATGCTATTTAAATCAAGCTTCAGCTGATACTCAATCTCAGAGTATGTATACATAGTTTAAGGATTTATATGTTTCTCGTATATCATACCAAAATATAACGATCTTGTCAATAGATGCATTTGCTATACTATACCCATGAAAAAACCAAGGGCAAAAACCCCAAATAATGGCCAAAATAGCGCCCCTTTGCCCTCAGAATTGCGCCCAGAGAGCTTGGCTGATTTCTATGGCCAAAAGCACCTTGTCGGAGACGGTATGCCCCTCAAAGTGGCTATAGACAAAAAGCACCTCTTTTCCTTCATTTTGTGGGGTCCGCCAGGCACTGGAAAAACCACCTTGGCGCGCATATATGCCAAAAGCCTAGATGCCGAACTTTTCGAGCTTTCGGCTGTTTCGGCCGGAAAGGACGATATTCGCGAAATCGTAAATCAGCCGATCGGCCTCATGAGCAAGCCAAAAGTCATGTTTCTCGACGAAATCCATCGCTTCAATAAAGCGCAACAGGATTTCCTTTTGCCGTACGTCGAATCTGGCCAGCTAACCCTCATCGGCGCAACGACAGAAAATCCAAGTTTTGAAGTTATACCGGCGCTTCTCTCACGCGCTCGGGTTTTCATTTTAGAAAGTCTAGATGAAGACAGCATCAAAAAAATATTAAATCGCGCTGCTGGAAAAAACCCAAGCAAGAAAATTCCAAAAGACGCTCTCGACTGGCTCGTCTCTTTCGCAAACGGCGACGCTCGCCAAGCACTCGGGCTTCTCGATACTGTCATGAGGCTGTACGGAAAAGTCACTGTGCCCCTTCTCGAAGATTCGCTCCAGTCAAAATTCATCCGCTACGACAAAAAAGGCGAAGAGCACTACAATACTATTTCGGCATTTATCAAAAGCATGCGCGCTTCGCAGCCAGATGCTGCGCTCTACTATCTTGCGCGAATGATCGACGCCGGCGAAGACCCAAAGTTTATTGCGCGGCGCATGGTTATTTTTGCATCAGAAGACATAGGCATGGAAGTGCCTACAGCGCTCGTCGTCGCGAACGAAGTTTTCCGCGCAGTCGAAATCATTGGCTTGCCTGAAGCGCAAATAAATCTCGCCCACGGCGTGACGTACCTTTCGCTCTGCAAGAAAAGCAAAGCATCATATGAAGCTTACTTTGAAGCACTCGCCGACGTGCAAGCACACGGCAACTTGCCGATCCCGATGAAAATCCGAAATGCGCCGACAAAGCTCATGAAAGACATTGGCTACGGCAAAGGCTACGAAAGATACACCAAAGAAGATTTGCTGCCAGAAAAACTGAAAGGCAAAACGTACTACAAGAGAAAGAAATAATTAGCGCCGCAAGAATTGTTCATTAACTGATTTTCCTTGCCAGTTCATATACACTGAAATGACACTGCAGTAGCCGCCTTCTGTTTCTGACATACCATTTCTCTTTCTCACGAGCTTAACTATATTTTCGTAGCCCGCATCGCAGGTCATTATTTGACCAGGGCGAAGTCCGTCGTTGTTTCCCTTTAGGGAAAGCTCTACGGTATTGCCGACAATAGTATTTTTTGCCCAAGCAGCAAACTCTTTTTCTTTGTCGAGATTATCAATGCCGAGCAGCCGAAGCACCATGCCGTTTTCAAGCAGCATAAGATTGTACTCTTCATCAATAGCTACAACTTTTTGCGGATTCCGGAAGATAGCAGTAATTGCCTCGCTCGTATCTTCTTGCTTTGCATCGTATGCAGCCCATTCTTTTTGTCTCTCAATTCTATATGAAGATTGCACTGCAGGAGTAATGAGGGGAACGATAAGCCTGCTCGCCAACCCTGGCAAAGGGAAAGTTATAATACTGACAAGAACAAGTGCCCAAGAAAGTGCATGAGATTTCATCTTTCTCAAATAGAAAATGCCTTTCACGATACCGACGATGCAAATAACCAAAGCAATTATCACATACGGCCACGAACTAATTGCGTCCCAGCCGCCCTTTATGTCCCCGAGCGCAAAGTAGTAAGCGATTGCAGTACTGAGAATAATTTCAAGAACAATAATAAATACAGCAAACTGTTTGCCTTTGCGATGAAGTGGTTGTTTTTCCATATATCTATTCTACATCCTTTCCGGAATTGTAATACCGAGCAAGTGCAAACCTTTCGTCAGCACAGTCGCGACAGCGCCAGCAACGGCAACTTTATAGTTGCTCGTCGGGTCGCCCTCAACAATGATGTGCTCTTGTGCGTAAAACGAATTGAAGCTGCCGGCAAGCTCCATCATGTACGTTGCAATGTAATGCGGCTCGCGCTCTTCAACTGCGCGCAAAGCAACTGCTGGAAAGCGCTCGAGAATGCGTTCAATCGTAAGAGTGGAATCAGTCGGATGCTGGAGACTTGCTTTCGTACTCGTGCCTTCGGCTTTTCGGCAAACTGCGCGGGCGCGAGTTACTGCGTACTGCAAGTACGGACCAGAATCGCCTTCAAACGAAATTGATTTATCAAAATCAAAAATAATGTCTGAGCCGACGCTCGATCGCAAAATAG
>DAORIR010000029.1:0-6863 GCA_035438605.1 Minisyncoccota bacterium | reverse complement strand
TTTTAGTGAAAACTTAATAGCGCCAAGTATCACTTTCAGGACTTATTGCATGCATAACATAATTCAGAACAGTGACATTTTTATATTGCGGACAAGGGATAGTTACGCAGAATATATTAGCTTTCACCCTAATAATAGGTAAATAGACTACAACTAAAAGCACAAGAAGTATGACAATAATTTTTAGTATTTTCATATTATGAATTTGATGAATGCCCTGTCTTGATAACATGCTCAATAAGCGTATGTGTATACCCCATTTCATTGTCGTACCAAGCCATAACTTTGACCAAATTTCCTCCAACAACGCGAGTCATAGCGAGGTCGGCGATCGAAGCGTATGCCGAGCCAAGAATGTCGCTTGAAACGAGCGGTTCGTCAGTTACAGAAAAAATACCATGCCAGCGATCATCCATTGCAGCTTTTTGGAGAATAGCATTCACCTCTTCGGCTGTTGTATCTCGCTTTGCAATGAAAGTGACGTCGACAATCGAACCAGCCGGAACCGGAACACGAATTGAAATGCCATCAAACAAGCCATCGAGCACAGGAAAGGCTTTGGCAACAGCGATAGCAGCGCCTGTTGAGCTCGGTACGATGTTTTGCGCAGCAGCGCGTCCTTCGCGAAGATCTTTCTTGGATGGTCCATCAACGAGCGCCTGAGACGCTGTGTAGCCATGAACAGTATTGAGGATCGCTTTTTCAATGCCGATTGCTTCATGCATGATTGCAATGAGAGGAGACGCAGCGTTTGTTGTACAAGACGCATTTGAAGTAATCGGACATGTGCCGAATTTCTCTTCGTTTACGCCAAGCAATATTATCGGTGTTTGGATTGCAGGGCTGCCGTCTGCATTTTCGAGCGCATCTTTGGCTGGAGCCGAAATGACTACATGCTTCGCGCCTTGAGTGAGATGGAATTTTGAGCCTTCGTACGAGGTAAATAAACCAGTTGATTCAACAACAACATCGATGTCGAGTTCTTTCCAAGGAAGCTTTGTCGAATCTTTTTCTGAAACGTAAAGCACTTCTTTGCCGTCGATGATGATCGTATTTTTAGTTGTTGAGATATTGTGATTCCACTTTCGATAAACAGTATCGTACTTGAGCAAATACGAAAGGCTTTCGATCGAACCAAGATCGTTGATTGCTACGATTTCGATTTCATTGCGCTCCCATGCGAGCTTCAAGAAGGCACGGCCAATGCGGCCGAAGCCATTGATGGCAACGCGAACTTTATCTGGTGTTGGTTTCAAAATCATTACTGATAGTATATCAGAAATTTTTTGTACTTAGAGCAATTCTTTGAGAATTTTTTGGGCAAGCTGTGGATTCGCGCTTCCCTTCGTTTCTTTCATGATAATGCCAACGAGCGACATCAGAGCGTTTTCTTTGCCGCCTTTGTAGATTTCGACAACAGCAGGATTTTCGGCAATAACTTTCGCAGCGATTTCCTTGAGTGCGCCTTCGTCGTTTTTCTGAAGGAGGCCGCCTTCATCAGCAATTACTTCTGGATCTTTTCCTTCATTGATCATGACCGGCAAAATATCTTTTGCAGCGCGGCTCGAAAGCTTGCCTTCGTGAAGCATGCCAATGAGCTTGATGAACATCATGTGATCTGGAATCTTCGCTTCAGGATTTTCTTTGCGGAAGCTGACATAGTCGTTCGTAATGTAGTTTGAATACATTTTAACAAGCTCTTTGTTGTTTGAAACCTCGCTAACGCCATCTTCAAACAAGCGTCCGAGGATCGGATCGCCTACGTAGCTTTCAATATCTTCGTCTTTGATGCCAAAATCAGTTCGATATCGAGCGCGTTTGGCTTCAGGAAGCTCTGGAAGTTCATTTTTGAGAGAAGTAAGGTCAAACAGCTCGTGCAATTTCATCTTCGGCAAATCAGGATCTGGGAAATAACGGTAGTCCTGAGCTTCTTCTTTTGAGCGCTGCGAAAAAGTAGATTGCTTCACCTCATCCCAGCCGCGAGTTTCTTGGGTGATTTTGTCGCCTTCGCCTTTTTCGAGAAGTTCGATCATGCGAGCTGCTTCGTATTTGATTGCGCGCTCGGCACTGCGGACAGAGTTCAAGTTTTTGACTTCAACTTTTGTTCCGTAGGCTTTTGGATTTGTTTCTGGAGTTTCAGTAAGAGCTGCCAGATCAGCAGTCACAGAAATGTTGGCTTCGACGCGCATTTCGCCTTTTTCCATGTTAGCTTCAGACGCACCGAGATACCAAAGGACGAGTTGGTATTCGCGCGCGAACTTGGCAGCAGCAGCGCCGGCCATTTCAGCTGCGCTCATTTCCACCATTTTTCCTGAAGCATCCTTGGCAACGCCAGCAGCAAATGTATGCGCATCAGTGACAAGCTCCATCAAGGGCACACCAGCGCGATTGAAATCGACAAGCGAGAAATCGCCGCGATCATGCTTATTTGTTCCTGTATCTTCTTCTAGATGAATACGCGTCAAAGAAAAATCTCCAAGCTTGCCGCCGGAAACGATTGGATATTTGTATTGGGAAATTTGGTAGCCCTTTGGAATGTCTGGATAGAAATAGTTCTTGCGGTCGAATTCAGAGAAGTCAGCAATAGTTCCATCGACTGCGAGTCCAACGCGAATAACCTGCCGAACAGCTTCTTTGTTCGCGACAGGCAAAGCACCCGGATGCGCCATGCAGACCGGACAAATGTTGACGTTCGGTCGCGTTTCGTCTGGGTCGTTTTTGCACGAGCAGAACATCTTTGTCTTTGTTTTGAGCTCAGCATGGACTTCGAGGCCGATAGTCACGTAGTAGGTTTTAGCTGCACTTTTGGATGATTCATCTGACATGGCAAAAGTATACCTTCACGGGGCAATTAAGTAAATCGCCTTATTTCTATTGCCATTTCTGCCATATTTGGTAGGATACAAAGCGAACATTTTAAAAATCACATACTATGGAAAAAAATGAATTCTCTTCAACCCACCAGACAGTTATGTCTTATGTCAAACAACATTTGCAGGATAAGCTCGGCAAGAGAAACCAGCGAATGACAAGAATACTTCGGACTTCAGTTACCGATTTTTTGAACAAAAATCCACAGTGCACCGAAGATGAAGTTAACGCATTCCTCAAGTCACTATTTTCAGCAACTGGCGAGGCTATTACACACATCGACAGCAACAAACACTTCGTTGGAACTGATTTGAATGAAAAGCTTAATGACATTTACACCAACTTCAAGGACAAAGGCGAAGAACCTGGTGACCAGATCTTGCGTACTCAATACTTTGAGCCACGTCACATGAAAGGAATCAGCGATGCAACAGCCGAAAAATGCAAAGCAGAAATTGAAGAATTGCAGCTTGCTATCTTAACACTAATGGAATTTGTTCCGCAGTCACTAAAACAAACAGTTGGAGAATTAGTAGATTAGTTTTCATTTTAAAAGATGTAAATCGCGCACTATACACAGTGCGCGATTTTTTTATGACATGTATTTCCACAGTCGACAAGTTGGCATCCCTATTTGAATATTGTTACCATTAAGTAACCACTTCATCATTCCTTCACAAACAAAAACTCTAAATAAAAAACCAACAACTAAATACACCTCTATATGGCTACAGAAGAAACCACTCCGCCAGGTCAGTCCAAACTAGACATGTGCGCTTCGTTCAAGATCCTGATCAACGAGATCGTAGAACAAAAAAACGAATCAATTACAAACAGACAAGTGCAGCTAGCGCTTGGAGACATTTTTACGGATATCTTTAAGAGATTTGACAGTACTACTTCATTTACAGAAGCTATTTTTGATCTTCTCAACCAAATGAAGAAAGAAACGCAAAATGCAATTAAGACTTGCGTCGATTCTAAGAAAGAAGAATTTGGTGACTTTATCAGTAGCCAATTTTTTATTGCTGCTGGTAGCATTACGATCAACAAGCCTTATGCAGAAGTTGACTTATTGCGGTACATGAAGGATGTCGGATACATTCTCGTTGAGTCCTACTTCAGGTCAATGCGCGACGCAGCTTCAGCTCAGATCGAATACGACAAAGCCGTGAAAGCAAGGATAACAGCTGGAAAGCCGTACGACGATATCGTTGAGCCGGAACAGCGCCTCACTCGTGATCTAGTAACAAATGGTCTCAGAAACGACATGTTGCCAGCAATCGAAATGCTATTTGAGCTTGCACGCAAGATGCGCAGAAGAACGACTCTTCGTATTGTAAAAAACAAAAGTAATCAACTAGAAGAATCAATTGTCGCAAACAAAGAGCCGAACAAAGAAAAAGTAGCGTAAGCACACAGCAAAAAACGTTACAGTAAACACAACTCAAAAAACAAAAAAGCCCTGCAACTTGCGGGGCTTTCTTATTTGTAGGATTAGCGCTTTGACCACTGTGGGGCCTTGCGGGCTTTCTTGAGGCCGAACTTGCGGCGTTCCTTTGCGCGAGGGTCTCGTTTGAGGAAACCGAGCTTCTTGAGTTCGCCGCGCATTTCTGCGTCGATCTCAACGAGTGCTCGAGAGATGCCGTGTCGGATCGCTTCTGCCTGAGAGTGGATACCGCTGCCAGAAACGTGGACGCTGACTTCGTAGTGCTGAGCGACTTTCGTGTTTTCGAATGCGCCGTGCATGATTGCCTTGAGTTCTGCTGTTGGAAAATAGTCGTGGCCATCCTTATCGTTGACGAGGAAAGTGTGCTTTGCGGCTGGAGTAAGGCGTACGCGAGCTGTAGCTGTCTTTCGGCGGCCGATTGCTTCGACGTAGCGCTTTGCTGTTGATTTAGTTTTTGTTGTTGTTTCTGACATATGGGTATTATTCGCTAACTTCGAGGTGCTTCAAGATTTCTTTCTTGAGCTTATTGTTCGGGATCATGCCGCCAATTGCGCGCTCGATGACAAAGCGGACGCCCTTCTTTTCGATGACGTCTGACATTTTGTCTTCCTTGAAGCCGCCTGGATAGCCGCTGTAGCGAGCAAAAACGGTCTCCTCGCTGCGTTTCTCGTCAATTGTGGCCATGCCTGCATTGATGACGCGGACACGGTTAGGAGAGACTTTATTCTTCTCAAAAGTTGGGCTATTTTTGCCCATGAGAATATGCGCCGCTTCAGAAGCGATTCGGCCTACCATTTTTCCTTGTGCGTCAATTGTGAATTCCATAATTTGTATCTATCTTTTACCAAAAAATCAGCTATAAGTCAATCTGCGCTTAAACTAGACAAACTCGATCACTGCCATCTTCGCACTGTCTTTGATGCGAGGTGGAAGTTTCGTGATGCGGAGGTAGCCGCCGTCTCGAGTCTTGTACTTTGGGGCAATCTCTTCGAAGAGCTTCTTCGTGATTGTCTTTTTGCCCATGAGTCTCTCAGACACCAAACGTCGCTTTGCAAGAGTATCAGTCTTGGCATGCGTGATGAGCTTTTCGACGTACGGTCGAATTTCCTTAGCTTTCGCTTCGGTTGTCATGATGCGGCCCTTGTTGAGCAAGTTGAAAGCAAGGCCGTGCATAAGTGCAGCACGTACTTTTCTTTCTAGGCCGAATTTTCGTTTGTTGTCGTGGTGTCTCATAAAAGTGAATTAAATAATGATATGTTGGATTATTCTTTGAGCGTTATATCGAAGTTACCGAGAGCTTTCTTGATTTCCTGAATTCCCTTCTCGCCGATGCCTTCGATGTCGAGGAGATCTTCCTTTCGCTTTCGTGCAATGCCGCCAACTGTGCGAATGTTCGCAGCTTGGAGAGCATTGAGTGTGCGAGTAGAGATGTCGAGCGTATCGATGCGAGTCTTGAGCATTTCTGAAATTTCTTCGCTTGCGCCTTCGTCGACTTCAGATTCTTCTTCAACAACTGGAGCTGCAACAATCTCTGGCTCATCTTCTTTGATGTCAGCGATTGAGCGGAGCTGGCTTATCATTGTCTTGATTGAAGAGAGCAATGCTTCGCGTGGCGAAATAGAGCCGTCTGTTTCGATTGAGATGCGGAGACGATTGAAGTTTGTTCGATCGCCGACGCGCATGTCTGAAACTTCGTAAGAAACGCGGCGGATCGGAGAAAATGTTGCATCGAGTGCAATAGTTCCGATATCCATCTTGTCCTTGTGGAGGTCTTCCTTTGAAACGAAGCCAAGTCCGCGAGATACGCCGATCTCGACATTGAGCTTAGCATTCTTGTCAGTGAGCTCGCAAATGTACTGCTCAGGGTTGAGGACTTCAACCTGACCTGAAAGTTCGATATCTGCTGCTGTAATGACATTTGAACCCTTTACTGAAATAGTGACTGTCTGTGGCTCGTCAGTCGTGAGCTTGAAGCGTACAAGCTTCAAATGGAGCAAAATAGTGATGACGTCCTCCTTGACGCCATCCAATGTTGAAAACTCGTGGCTTGCGCCATCGATCTTTACTGTCGTAACTGCTGCACCTGGGAGAGATGAAAGAATGATCCGGCGGAGACTAGAGCCAAGTGTCTGGCCATAACCAGGGTTAAGAGCATCTATTTCAAAGATACCCGTTGTTCCCTCTTCTTTTACTACTTTCGGCTTCGATGGAAGCACGATATGCATATTCGACATGTTTTGTGGCATTTAAAAAATAATTAATAAAATGATTAACGGCTGTAGAATTCGATCACAGCGTTGTAATCCAAGTATGATTCAGGCTGGTTCGGCAAAGCCTTCACTACTGCTTCTCCCTTCGCAATATCGAAAGAGAGCCAATTCGGAGACGTGTAATTCTTCAAGCGTGTCTCGAGGTTCTGGAAAAGAGCCTTGCTGCGTGATCCTTCGCGGATTGAGATGACATCGCCAACTGAAACGTTGTATGAAGGAACAGTAACGCGCTTGCCTTTGACGACAAGGTGGCCGTGGGCAACCATCTGGCG
>DAORIR010000028.1:0-6872 GCA_035438605.1 Minisyncoccota bacterium | reverse complement strand
CCTTTGGCACCGCCAGCGAGCACAAATGCACCTATTGAAGCGGCCATGCCGACACAGATTGTCGAAACATCAGGCTTGATGTGCTGCATCGTGTCGTAAATAGCAAGTCCAGCAGTAACAGATCCGCCCGGAGTATTCAAATAAAGCTTAATGTCCTTCTTCGGATCTTCATTTTCAAGGAAGAGAAGCTGGGCAATAACGATATTTGCTGTATGGTCGTCGATCGGACCGGCGAGGAAAATGATACGGTCGCGGAGCAAACGAGAGTAAATATCGTAAGCGCGCTCACCGAGACTCGATTTTTCGATAACTGTAGGGATGAGGATAGACATAAAATGTATATAAATTACTGGTAATTTGAATAATGGGCAATAAATTAAGCCTTATTTTTGACCACTTGTAAACTTGGCAGAATGGCCAGAAAGAGCAAAATAAGTATAGCAGAGCATACATGGTCGGTATAGCCCTTGCCTTTACAATTTATCCTTATAAAAATTAGACTTATGATCAAAAAAATCCTTAAGATTGCTACTGGTATAGCGGCTGTTTTTGCATTTTCATTTGCGACAGCCCCAGTCGCTAGTGCTCAGCAGGCAACTAGACCTTGCGGCAGCAGCTATTGCTACAATTCTTACACAACAACTTGCTATACGGGCTGCTACAACCCGCGCCCAACATATACATATAGCACTTACAACTGTAATTGTTATACGTCTGGTTCGTACTATTACCCTACAGCTACAGGGTATTATCCGACAACCTACGGCTATTCGTACCCAACAACGACTAGCTACCAGCAGAATACAGTAGGCTGGTACCCATATGGCCATTCAAATACAGGCTATAGCGGCTACGGAAATAGCTACAATAACCCTTATAGTGCAAGCTATTCTGCTTACGGATCATCTGGTGGTATGAGTGGCAGCTACGGAAACTACGTCTTTAGTGGTACTTACTACGGAAATGGCGGCAACCCATACGCCTACTACTGGTAATCTCGGCTTTCGGACTAATAAGAAAGCCTTATAAAATAAGGGATATAAAACACATCTGCCTATTGACAGATGTGTTTTATTTTGCTATAATGGTGGTAACATAAATCTGATCTAAAAAAACATAAAATAAACGAAAATGAAAAAAGCATCTCTTTACTTCTTCGCCTTAATTGGCCTTGCCCTAGCAACAGGCTGTGCGTCAAATAAACCACAACCTCTGTCTCAGGCTTACCCGCAGAACCCTACTCCTGTAGGTTCACAACAACCAGCAACAGAATATGCTGGTGACGATGTGTACAACCAAGGACAGCCTATGCCTGTAGATCATCAGTATGCCAATGCTCAATACTCTCAGCAGTATCAGCAAAGTGCTCCGCAGTACTTTCAAGATCAAAGTGGAAATACTTTCTACTATGGTCAAAATGGTGCAATGATCTACGTTTCAATGGGAGTTTCTGTCGGAAGCCAGTCTCAAAACTATCCTCCACAGAATTACCCTCCAGCGAATCAGTACACACAGCCGATTAACAATACCGGCCGATACATTACAGCAGATCCAAATGGAACTGCAGGAGGTATGGACGGAAGTCGTCAGCTGGCTGAAGCTAACTACATGGTTGCAATGGAAAATTACCAGTACGCAAACAGTCAGACTCAGTACACGTACGATCAGTGGGGTAATCCGACTGGTACAGTCGCTCCGCAGGATCCAAACGGAATCTACGCACCGCGCGATCATGTTGGACAGAGAAACGGCAATCCTGCTGTTAATCCAAACCAAAACATTGGATACCAGAACAGTGGTTACCAGAAAATTGGCAACGTGAACAAAGTGAACATGGGTAATAGCAAGATGAGACCGAGCACTGATCAAAGACATGTTCAACAGAACATTCCAAATCAGAAAGTTCAGACTCAAGGCAGAATTATTCCTAAGTCAAACGTTGTTAATCAAAATAACAACGTGCGTCAGAATAATAATTCCAACCAGCCTCGCAAACTGCAGTAACGTAACGCATTGCAATCAGTCAGATTGCAAAAGGACCTCTCAATTGAGAGGTCCTTTTTTATGCAATTTATTTCGTCGCGCTTTTCTCCAAAAATTCGAACACGGCTTCGTTTGTCATGACTTGTTCGACGTAAGCAATTGCGCGGTTGCGGTCAGCGCCTGGGTACTGAGCAATGAGCTTGTCGACTTCAGCATTGATCGCTTCTTCGGTCGGCGTGAGTTTTTCTTTCTTGCCGATTTCGTAGAGTGCGAGTTCCATGACTGCGCGCTTCTCAGCATCTGGAAGAAAATCTTTTCGGACATCTTCTTCTGTCTTGCCGATGTGCTTCGAGTAGTCATCGAATGACATGCCAGCGCGCTCAATTGTTTCGCGGAGCTGCATAACCATTTTGTCGAGTTCAGACTGAACGAGAACATCAGGAACGTCAGTTGTCGTTTCTTTAGAAATACGCTCAACAATCTTTGATCGATTTTTGTTTTTGTTTTCGATCAATTTTTCTGCCTTCAAGTTGTCGCGGAGCTTTGCCTTGAATTCATCGACTGTCTTGAATGCGCCAATCGATTGCACAAATTCATCAGTGAGTTCTGGAAGATCTTTCTCCTCGATTGCATTGTGGTCGTGCGCCTCATGTGGCACATTGTCTTCGTGCATTTTCTGATGAGCGCGCATGCGTCGGATATCGAGGAGTGCTTTTTCGAAATCTTCATCCGTGACTTCTTCGCTTTCGGCTTTCATTTCTTCCTTTGCGATTTTGACGTAGTCAGGAAGCTTCACTTCAGGAACAACTGCAGTCTTTATTGTAAACTCGAGCGCATTGCCGCGTGCAAGCTTTGTGATAGAAACTTCAGGTCGTCCGATGACAGCAATTTTTTCTTCGCCAACTGTTTTAGGATAAAGGTCAGAGATAACGAGCTCTGCAGTTTTTTCCAAGATCATTATTTCAGGAAGGCTTTTCTTGAGGACTTCGAGCGGTGCTTTGCCTTTGCGGAAGCCATCGAGCTCGACGTCGCGGCCGAGGAATTCGATCGCTTCAGTTTCTCGAACGATCCATACTTCTGCCGGTACTTCGAAAAGCATTTCGAGAATTGATTTATCTAGTTTGTTTGTTTTCTTAAGCATTTTGTATTTAGGATATTACTTTCTGAAAATGGAATTACTTTACTTTCGGCGCGTAATCTTTCTGGTAGCGTTCTGCGCATTCGTCGATTACTTTCATTGCTTCTTCTGGTCCGAAAAATCCTTCGACTTTGCATGTTCCTGGCTTCTTCAAATCTTTGTAGTGTTCCCAGTAGTATGTTGTTTCTTTGATGAAGTGTTCGCCGAGCTGTGTGTAGTCAGTGATGTGATCCATTCGCTTGTCGCCCGAAAGCACAGCAATGATCTTGTCGTCAGTCTCGCCGCCGTCATTGAACTTCATGACGCCGATGACGCGAGCTTCAACGACAGAACCTGGAACGAGCCATTCAGTGACGCCGATGATTTCAACATCGAGAGGATCGCCGTCGAGGTCCCATGTCTGCGGAATTGCGCCGTAGGTAAATGGGTATGACATTGATGAGTATCCGACTCGATCGAGTTTGAGAACGCCAGCTTCAGTAATGATTTCGTATTTGTTGATTGATCCTTTTGAAACTTCAATGATGCTGTTGATGATCGCATCTTCTTTCTTTTCATATGCAGGAAGAACGTGAATCAAGTTGAGCATGTACTTCGATGGTTCGTGATTTATATTTGCCATAGAATTTATATTTACTTGTAATTATGCTTCAGTTTTTTCAGTATCTGCAGTTTCAGCTGCGACTGAGTCTGTTCCGTCATCGACGATACCATCATCGGCAAGCGTTTCATCTGCAACTTCTTCTATTTCTTCGCCGCCCATGTCAACGCCTTCGTTGTATGCGCTCTTGAGATCTTTGAGAGATGTGAAGCCTGCATCTTCATCAACTGTTTCACCGTCGCTTGATGTAACTGATTCAGCAGTGATTCCTTTGATGTCGATTCTCCATCCAGTGAGCTTTGCTGCGAGGCGAACGTTCTGTCCGCCTTTGCCGATTGCAAGAGAGAGCTGGTCATCAGCAACTTCAACAAAGGCTTTGTGCTCTGCTTCGTTTACTTCGATATTGATTACTTTCGCAGGAGAGAGAGAATTTGAAACGTATGTCGATGGATCTTCGCTCCATTCGATGATGTCTACCTTCTCGCCTCCAAGTTCGTTGGTAACAGTCGTTACACGTACGCCACGGCCGCCGACGCATGAGCCAACTGGATCAACGTGATCATCAGTTGAAAACACCGCCATCTTTGAGCGCGAGCCTGGTTCGCGGGCAATAGACTTAACTTCTACAACGCCGTTTGCGATTTCTGGCACTTCAAGTTCAAACAATTTCTTGAGGAACATAGGATGAGTGCGTGAAAGCTTAAGTGAAACACCTCGAGCACCTTCATCGACAGCATAGAGATATGCGCGGATACGCTCGCCTCGGCGGAAGCTTTCGCCTGCGATCTGTTCAGTTGGAGGCAAAATACCGATTGCGCGGTTGAAATCGACAATAACTGTGCCAGATTCGATCTTCTGGATGATTCCAGAGATAATTTCGCCTTCTTTGTCGCCATATTCGTCGACAAGTGAGCTTCTTTCAGCTTCGCGGATGCGCTGCATGATGACTTGCTTAGCAGTTTGTGCAGCAATGCGGCCGAAATCCTCTTTAGCTTCAAGGGGAAATACGATTTCGTCGTTTACTTCGCTATTTGCCTTGATCATTCGGGCGTCAGCTAGGAGAATGTGCTTTTCTGAGTTGAAGCGTTCGCGCTCTTCGCCTGCTGGAGTTTCTGATTCTTCGCTTTCTGGCATCCAGACCAAAGAGTCGTCAACGACGATTTTTACTTGTGAAAATGTAGTTTCGCCAGTTTCGAGGTCAAAATGAGCTCGAACTATCTGCCAGCGCTTACCGAAATCCTTCTTGTAAGCAGCTGCAAGGGCCTGCTCAATGGCCTCAATGATCTTTTCCTTCGGGATTCGGCGCTCTTCTTCGAGCTGTTCGAGGGCCGATTTCAATACTTTCATATCTAACATATATTTATTATTGTTATTTAATTTGTAAAAAGACCCGGCTTTCGGCCGAGACTTATGGGGTTATTATATATAAATAGTGTATGCAAAGTCAAACGCGCCCCAAAATCTATTGACTATACATGCATGTCATTATATAGTGACAAAAAAAAAGATATGTTATGACACCAAGAGCAGAAACGGCCGAAAAGACTAACGCTCTATCGGACCTAGGGAATGTACGTAAAAAACTCAGATTTAAGAATAAGTATACGAATCGCGATAGCCTCAGAAGAAGAGGAGAAGAAGTTATCCTCAATTGGGTAACGAGCAGCAAAAGGCAAAAAGGCGACATGGAACTTGCTGTAAATAAGATTATTGCCCATACCAAGTCTATAAAGGACAACGGCAAACTTGAGCCAGGATCACTAATATATGCAATTTTCGCTTATATTAGGAAATGGGGCACTAAAACTCCTCATTCTCCTATCCTGAGTGTTAATCTCTACTACCGCAATTACTATTATGAGATCATCGAGTCAGCCAATAGCGCCAATGCCAATATCCATGTTCTGAAGCGCGATGATAAGGTTCTTATCGAGTTGCCTGCAATTTAGCAAGCAGTTTTAAATAAAATAAAAGTCATTTAAGCATAAAGCTCCTCAATACGAGGAGCTTTTGTCTTTTATAAAGGACATTTATTAAAAAAATATATTGAGTAATCCACATGTCTTTTATTGCTTGATATAGGCATTAGGTAGTACGATAGTAGTAATCACATTATGGCACTTGATACTACACAGCAACAAAAGAAATCGAAACGATCAGGATTTTTTGTCTTGCTCGCAATTATTGCTGTAGTTATCTTTGCTGCTTATGCGCTTACTCAAAAAAACCGCGGTCCTGTTGTCCCTGAGATTTCAGATGCAGAAAGAGAAGCTCTCGCTTCTCAGTTCAAGGACTTTACTCCACAGACCCTTTCAAAAGCTGAGCGAGAGTCTCTTGTGAAGGTTTACGCAGGGGCTGCACCTAAATCATTTACCAAAGAAGAGACATCAAACTTAGTAAAGCAATTTGATAATTAATATGAAAACGCTCCGCTCTTTCACATTAATAGCTGCCTCAGTCTTCATTTTTGCATTTGCCGCCTTCTCTTTTGCGGGCAATGCTTCAGCTGCTGGCAACGTTAACGGTTTTGCATGGAGTGATTCTGCTGGTTGGATAAGTATGAATTGCAACAATGAGACTCTTCCTGATGGCAATGCTATACCGAACACATGTGGCACTGTTGACTATGGAGTAACTCTCGATCTCACAAGTGGCATAATGTCCGGCTATGCTTGGTCAACAAATCTTGGCTGGATGAAATTTGACGCAGGCGGAACTACTCCAACATATATAGAAAATCGACTAGGTAATGCTAGGTTTCCTGCAATAACAACACCTGGTTTGAAGCGAGCGATTGGCTGGGCACGTTTTTGTTCAAGCTTCAACCAAATGATCATGCCGGACAATTGTACTGGCGGAAATATAACAACATCGACAAACGGCGGTTGGTACGGCTGGGTTTCTATGTCGGGAGATGGTAGTGATGGATATGTTCGATATACGGTTACTTACGATACAGACACCGGTGAATTCGACGGCTTTGCTTGGGGTGGCGGCATGGAAGGTGTTCCTGGGTCAGAAGTTGTCGGCTGGGTTAGCTTCAAAGGCGTCTATGCAAGCAAGGATCCAGTCCCATATGTTCCAATCATTAAGCTTTCGGCAAATCCATTTCTCATACAAGCAGGCGGCGATACAAATATAGACTACTAT
>DAORIR010000027.1:0-7117 GCA_035438605.1 Minisyncoccota bacterium | reverse complement strand
CGGTTAGGACAGCGGGTTCTCAATCCGCTAATCGGAGTTCGATTCTCCGTGGGGTCACATATTATTACGAAGTACACGGGAATCCGCTTTGATTCTCCGTGGGGTCACAACAACATCAATACGAGAGTTACATAAAAAAATCCGCCCGAGTAAACTCGAAGCGGAAAGAAACAGGTCTAGGCTTTTAACATACGACGACATTGCCTTTTGGTAAATTTGAAGACATTTTAATTTTAACCACACGAAGGTGAAGGTCAGAGATTTTGCCATCCATTCTTTTGTTTACTTTTTCGACTTTAAAAACAACGTCCGCTGCAAAATCATGACTACCGCCATAGCCCCATAAAGAGAAATTTGAATCTTTCGTTAAGTAAAAATTTCTACTGTATTTAGCAGTATGATTTTTAATTGTTACTTTCTGAAAAACATAAATCTGATTATCACCATAATCGCCTACGCGGTATTTAAAAATGTAGCATTCTCCTTCCTTAAAGAAGAGGCTCATCGAGCCAATATCGGCCCATAACTTTTTACCGACAGTTATAAATCCCAAAAAGAAACCCAAGAATAGGGCGATAAGTATCGCCAATCCAACAAGCGAGTGCTGGTTTAGATAGTGTATTATCTGCATGTTTTATTTATTTTAAGTTACAATTTTATTTTTTTATTATATCATAGGTATATATTTTGTAAAGTAATCTATTTACTGCACAAGATTACTTTTTTATGAATCCGTCTTTATTCTCCATTGCGTACAAAAAATCCGAGGCTGTTTCAAACAACCTCGGATTCAATAACTCAACCATAAGTAGCAATGGCTTTTTGCCTTCTCGCTTCTCCCCAGAGCTTTCCAGCCTCTTCTAAATCATTAGGCATATCTCTATCAAATGAAGAATTTAATGAGTCTTTGCCGTACGCGTAACTAAAATACAATTGTCCCGCATGTCGGCAAGCCTGCTTATTATGCCTAAACATAATAATTTTGTTTTCAAATAAAGAAGACAAGAACGTTGCAGCTTTTGAAGCAGTACATCCATGCTCTTTGTTTTTAAAATCAGTCAAAAGCTCCATTAAAATATTGTTAGATGCTATTTCTATCTCTTCCACATTATTTGTAGAAGTTGCCACGGTATTCGCTATTTGCATACCTCTAGAAAAAATAATGCTAAATACATGCTCTCTCAGATAGTGACTTCTTGATCGCATGTGAGTAACAATCTCTCTCCAATCTTGCAGCTCCGTGTACCAGTCATCTACTGTGACGCACTCATTGATAATATATTCCTTGAATTGGTTATTTTGGACATACAAGAGATATGAATCAACAGATGGCCTTCCGTAGACAGAATTGTTTGGGTAATCAGTCACAGAGTGTCCTAATGTTCCCTCTTTTCTTCTGACTGAAATATACTTCTCGAAATCCATTTTATTCCAACCTCGAGGCTTCGTGGCCAAAAGTACTGTGTCCAAAATCCCAACTGCCTTTTCAGGATTATTTTCTTCTACTACTTCTTTCCAAAATGCCTTAAGCGCCCAATCTTCGGATTTGAGAATTGTGGCGAGGGATTTGAATAGATGCTTACTTCTGTACCGCATTAAAGTGTACAGATATTCTGAAAATTCCGTCGGAGTGAAATTTTCAAAAACGGATTTGCCTGTTTGGTCGGCAACGACCCGAACTGCCCAATTACTTAGCTTCATTAGGCGCTCATTTTCTAGGGTATTTTGCATTAGTATCGAACGTATCTTTGTTCGTGTTTACAATACTATTTTATTGGCAATTGTCAATAATCTCTACAGCTTCCCCTCTCTCACAACTCAGATAGCACCCTCTTCGCTCCAAATTACTGCTTAAGAATAATTCAGGGGAGTAATGGAGGCTAGTAGTTTTACACTACTAGCCTTCTTGTTTATCACTTTAATTGTTACGCCTTGCAAATCGCATACGCTGTCAGCGTCATTGTCTTCCCTGCCACCAGATCTGCGACTTCCGCAGCCGTCGCTTGCCAGTTGTAGACGTCAGACGGATATGACGCAGCCAGAACTACTTTTTCTTTTCCGGTGTCGCTCGTTGTGACTTCTGCACCACCTCCGAGAATGAATGATCCCTCAGGACAAGTTGCAGTCGAAAAAACTTGCGCGCCAGCCGAAGAGACACCAGTGCCTGAACTTGGCTCTGTATAAACTGATGTTGTTCCCATGACGCGCATCACGGCCAAAGTTTCACCGCTACCGCCGCTGCCTGCGGGGCCGGGCAAGCCTTGTTCGCCACGCTCGCCCTTATCTCCTGTTGGTCCCTTGTCGCCAGTTTCGCCTTTCTCTCCGCGATCACCAGTTGGACCTTTTTCTCCGGCAGGTCCTTGTGAACCTGATGAACCCGTTGGGCCGCGATCTCCTGTCGGTCCTTTGTCGCCAATTTCGCCTTTATCTCCCTGCAAGCCCTTATCGCCAACAGGACCTTTGTCTCCAGTTGGTCCTTTATTGCCGACTGGTCCCTGTGCGCCAACAGCGCCATTTTTAATTATCGTCACGAGCTTATCATTTCTGCGGCAATCTGCTTTCTTGAATCCATAGCCAACAACAAATGC
This sequence comes from Minisyncoccota bacterium, assembly GCA_035438605.1. Taxonomy (GTDB): domain Bacteria; phylum Patescibacteriota; class Minisyncoccia; order Phycocordibacterales; family UBA9973; genus JAGOSA01. Next base: position 4,529 of record DAORIR010000027.1, on the reverse strand, counting down.
AACACCGCTAGTGCGCACGCAAATCTGCAGTGAATCAACAGTAATAGTTGGAGCTGCTGCATTTTGCGTTGCGCTCGCCTGCCGCGCCACCAAACCGAATGAGCCAACAACTACTGCAGAAGAAAGCACGGCAATGCCAAAACCTTTCGCTATTTTTTTCAACATATAAAAATATTGCAATTATCTAGTAATGCCATCGCCGTATCGATGGCAAACAGATTTAAGCAAAGCGAGATGATGCGGCGATAAAATAATAATAAAAAACAGCTTACTCATTTGAGCAAGCTGTTAATGACCTTTCTAAATATGCATGTTAATTTTATGCCATATTTATCTTTTGCATCACATGGTTGAAATATTCGTATGCAAAATTCCATGGAAACTTTTTACGATTAACTGGACCGAGATGTTCGACCGGCTTAATCGATTCTCCTGGCTTTAAGTGAAGGAAAAATGGCATAGATATACGGGTAACATTCTTTTCGCAAACAACGCGATGCATCACCGACTTAAAAAAATCGTTTGTTAGATGCTGGAGCATGTCACCAACATTTACAACAACCAAACCCGGCTCTGGTGTAATGACATCTATCCACTGATCTTCATACCATAGCTGCAAACCTTTCGAACGAGCAATAAGGAGTGTAATCAAATTGATATCGGTATGCTTAGAAGCACACATACCGACGTGATTTCCTCCTTTGGCAACAAGTCCATCGTCATGCATTGGGTTTTCATTAGCCGGATACTCGATACACCGAAGGACACTATTTCCTTCTTTGCCTACGAAATAATCTCGGGGCATTCTAGCAGCAACTGCAAAGGCAGAAAGCAACATGAGTCCTACTCGCTGAAAATCAGCAAACAAGCGCTCTGCATCTGGCAAAAATTCAGGAACTTCTTTTATCGGAACATTTCCTTCTTCGCCAAATTGCACAAAATGTTTTTCGTCTGCGTCGTTGGCAAATTCGCCTTTCTCAACTCCCAAACTAGTGTAGCCTCGCTGACGGTCTTGTATGTTCTCGTAAGCAAGCCTGACATTTTCAGGCTGAGCAAAAAAACTTTTGATATCCTTCTGCAAAGCAACTACATTTTCTTCATTGATAGTACTATTTCTCAAGAAGAAAAAGCCGGTTGTTGTGGCTGGCTTGAGCATTTTCTGAACGAAGGAATTGAAGCCTTCTTCTCCAGAAATCAGTTCATTGTAGTCGAGTATTGGCACTAAATCTTGTTTATTTAACTCAGTGTTCATTATGAAAGCCCTCCTCGGCTTTGTTTTTATATGGTTTAAGGAAACAATACTATCGGCGCGAACGGCTGTCAATTTCAGCTCTCAGGCAGAAGAAAAGCCCCGAACATTAGTTCGAGGCCTTCGATTTACCAACCACTATTATTTTAGAAATTCGTATGCTTATCTAGCACAGGAATCCAGGTTGCTGATTTCTCCATTTTATTGAAGAAATCAACCGCCATTTTGTAATCTTTAATATTCTTAACCGAATATACCACTAGCCATGCATAATCATCGAATGAAAATTTCTCATCCCACATATCATCCAGGTATTCCTTGCGAAACTCACCGGTCACACCTGCGAGCTGTGCAGTACTTCTCGCTTTTAACATGTTTTGCAAATCCGTTGAAATGATCAGTTTACTTTCATAAGACACCAATAATTCTGCAGGTCTTGCTTCTGATGAGCGAGATTTAATGAAATCCATCAACTCTCTAGGATGACCTTCGGAATCAGACAGGAAATCAACAGCTTTACTATATGGCAGACCTTTCACGATCGACATTCGTTTCTCTTTTGAATACATAGACCCAATGCGATTGTTGACAATCGTTGAATCGTCGAGTGACTTGATCAGTTCTTTTGCAAAAACAGAATCTGAACTGGTTCTCATTTTATTGAGACAATCAACTGCATCATTTTCATTAAGATCAAGTAGCAATTTCAATCCTTTTTGATCAACATAGTTGTAGACCATAAATGGATCACTCATTGGTATCTGAGCAATAAAGCTATTCCTCACATCTTCCGGCATTGCAGCGAGCATCTCATCGATAATCTGTTTTGAATTATCGAAGGTAATGCCTTCATAGTAATAGAGCGGAGCTAAAATGTCCCTGAGTATCAAACCGTAGATTTTTGCAGCAGCCATTTCTGTCCCATGCACTTTTTTGAGAGCAGAGAACATAATCTTATTGTCTACATTCCAGTCAGTCATTTGGCCGCTTGAAATGCTTATTACTATCCGCTTGAGCGAGTCATCGCCATTCATGTAGGCATTTATTACAGCAAGGTCGCCTTGGGCACGAATCGCTTCGATTCTTTTTGCTTCAATTTCGGCTCTTTGCGTTTCTTTTTCTGCGTCGCTTGTGCAAGCAGTAAACGTTAGCGCAAAAGCGCCAATTGCAAGAATAAGGAGTTTTTTCATATGTAGTGATATTTAGGTTTAAATTAACATTTTCTGTATTATAGCATTATTTTAGATTATTGTCAAATAGAAAAACCCTTCTAATAGAAGGGTTGTTTCAGTATTTAAAGAAAATTCAAATAGAATAATTATCGCCTACTTCTTCCTCAGCCACTCATTTTCCTGCCTGACAAGAAGTCTCGGGGCAAGCTCGGGATGAGCCATGACTTTTTTGACGACGCGTTCCATGCGCATGGCTTGGGAGCCTTTGACGAGGACGACATCGCCTTTTTCTAATTTATCTTTGAGGTACTCGCCTGCTTCTGTTGCATTAGATACGTGGCGCATAGCAGTTTTTTTCATGCCGTGCTCTGCAGCTTCTGCGCTCACGAACTTTGCGCGAATGCCGACAGTCAGCAGCATATCTGCCGCTTCTGCGACTTTGGCGCCAGCGCGGCGGTGGGCGTCTTCTGTAAATTTGCCGAGCTCAAGCATGTCGCCAATAACTGCAATCTTTCTGCCAGTCGCTTGTATGTTGCCGAGCGTTTCAATTGCAGACTCCATGGGCTGCGGAGATGCATTGTAGCTATCGTCGATAATAAATGTACCGCGTACGCCATCGATCAATCGCATGCGTCCGTTTGGCACTTCGTATGCTTCGAGAGCTTTCGCAGCCTTAAGCAAATCGAACTTCTGGCTGTGAGCAACGGCGAGCGCTGCAATAGCAGCATACATATGGTTCTTGCCGAAAACCCAGCGCATGTTTACCGGAATACTCGAATTGCCAATCTTGGCTTTGAATGAAATGCCGGCAGGGACTTCAGCGGCTTGGCTGTAGTGGATTGAAAGGTGCGATGCCTGAATCGTAGCGTGAGAAGATTCTCCGTATGAAATAACTGGTCGATCTGTTTTGCTCTGCATGTCGAATGCGAGCGGATCGTCAGCGTTGACAATAAACGTTCCGGACTTGCGAAGGTCGCGGATGAGTGTCGCTTTTTCTTCGACGAGATGCTGGAGCGATTCATAAAATTCTATGTGCGGAGGAGTGCTGCCGATCGCTGTCATGACAACGACATCAGCTTTGACCCAGCCAGCAGCAGCTTGAATATCTCCCGGCTTTCTCGCGCCAACCTCGAGAACGAGCCACTCCGGATAACTTTTTTGTTTTGAAATAATAAGCTTGAGGCCTTTGAGGAGATTGCCAGCCCAAAGGAGCGGATTGCGCCAGCCGCTTTCGAGACCGAGGATAGAAAGCGGAATGCCGAAATCGCTGTTGTAGCTTTTTTCAGATTTGCGGACGTGAGCAAACTGCGAAAGCACAGCAAAAATAGCATCCTTAGTCGACGTCTTGCCGATGCTGCCAGTTATGAGAACAACCTTCGGCTTGTACTTTTTGAGTACAGCTTTTGCTTCCTTGCGGATGAGCCAAAGTATTGCATTTTTGAAAAGTGAAATCATAATTTATCTATCAGGCGGTACATTGTAATAATTGAGCAGGAATTTGGCGGTAGCGAAGAATGGATCGATCAAGGTCTGAGAAGCATAGTCTACACCTTTTGGGTCGCGAAGGAAAAGGAAAACAAGGAACTTTGGGTTCGTTGCAGGAAAAAAGCCGAAAAACGAGTGGAGGTACTTATTACTATAGTAGCCTCCTCCGCTCTCTTTGGCAATTTGGGCTGTACCGGTCTTGCCCGCGATTGTGTAATGTTCCATCTTGTGGATGCCGCCGCCCATAGCTTCGTCGACGACATGCGTCATCATCGCAGAAATAGTTGCGGCTGTTTCTGGCTTGAGCACAGCAATAGGCTCTGCGAAGACGACTTCTTTTTTGAGTCCGCTCGACAGGACAATTTCCGAAGCGAGATGCGGCGTCACCATTTTGCCGCCATTTGCGATTGAAGAAAATGCGCGGACAGCTTCAACTGGCGTAATAGCAATACCCTGTCCGAATGCAGCGTTCGCAAGTTCGACATCGTTGTTGTGCGTGAGGTTGCTGATGAGGCCAGACGTTTCGTTCGGCAGATCGATGCCAGTTCTCTCGCCGAGCTTGTAGTTTTTCATGTACTTGGCAAAGAGGTCATTGCCCATTTTCTGCTGCACGAAAACCATTC
>DAORIR010000026.1:0-7447 GCA_035438605.1 Minisyncoccota bacterium | reverse complement strand
CAAATTGCTTGAAAGAGAGACACTTTCAGAAAAAAAGCTGAAAGCATTGGAAAAACTTGAAAGAGAAATGGAGTCAAATCCGCTTCGCTTTCCGATTGACCAATTATTGCGTCATCGCAAACCGACACAAATGGTCCGAATGACAGAGCGTGCAATTAGCAATCTAATCGGCACTTACCAAGATCCAGCTGATGTACTTAAAAAACTTCAGTGGGTAGGTCTAGAGAAGATGAAAAATCGCCGAACCGTTCCGCCAACTATGCAAAGGGAGAAATTCCTCTGTATGCTGATGGATAGAATCGATCTGCGCCACAAAATCAATCCAGTTCGTCTGGAGCTCTGGCGCAAAATCCGCTCAAATACGCCATGCCATGTCTGGAATGACCTCAACAGCAGAACTGTTGTCACTCTTCCTCTCAGGCTGGAGCACAGAGAGCCAATTGTCTCTAAGCAAGTATTTGATGCCATGGAGCATGACGTTGAAACAGTAATGAGCCCTGTTTACTAAATAGGGGAAAAAATGAAGCCGGTTGATATTCTATCAGCCGGCTTTTTCTATTATTGCCAAAATCTGGGCTTACTGGTAGAATCGTCTGGTCAGCCAATTCCGACGTTTTCGCGAAAATTGGCTAAATATAAGGGCCGTTAGCTCATCTGGTAGAGCACCTCATTTGCAATGAGGGGGTGGCAGGTTCGAGTCCTGTACGGTCCACCCTAGCAGACTCCGCATCTAAAAATGCGGATTTTGTTTTGAAAAATAAGCACATTTCTTTGGTTCCAAAAATTTTATTCTCAAACGTCAAACCTTGGGGAAATTGGAACCGAAGTCATATACCTTATTTCTATCTAGTGCTATTATTCTCTCATGGAATCTTCAGAAAAAAACACTCCTCAACCTACTGGAGGAGAGCAAAAAATCAACGAATACATAAGCCGAATAAAAGCAGGTGAGTCTCAAGAGGAAATCACACAAGGATTACCGCTGTCTTTCAAGGATGCGATTGAAAAGGGACTTTCAAATCAGGAGGCAATTACCGAAGATGCAGAAAGTCAAAAGGAAGTATCTAGTCCTGAACTGGCTGTCATACCGCCTCAATATGAAGGTATGGACTCTGAAACATTGGATTTTATCTGGACGGTCCCTGAATATGTAGACCCAGAAAAAACAAAGACTGAACTTGAGCGCAAAGCAAAAGCGTTGGAGCATTTAGGGGAACAGGAAAATGCTGAACTTGCAATAAAAACGAGAAAAAATGAAGAAAGCAAACAGATAGAAAAACTGCGCCAAGAGCTAGGAGCTACCACAGTGAATGAAGGAAAAGAGGTAATCGACCCTTTTAAGCATAAAGAAGTTGAGCACTCTTTTGGTGACAATGAACAAGCTGTCGGTATGTACAATACGCTCATGGATATGGGCAAAGGCGCTATGGAGGGTTTCAAGGAAGACGCTATTCGCAAGATTGAGCAATACACAAATGAAATCAAGGCAGGCAAGGATAAGGAATATGTATTGAGCGGTGCACCTGAAGCATGGAGGAAAGAGGTTGAGCGAAGATTGGCGGGTGAGGAGGGCACAAAAAAAGAAAAACAATTATCGCCGCTAGAAGGAATGTCGCAGGTTGAATTTGCGGCGTATTTGGTGAATCAAAAAACCCAGTTCAGTCTTGATAAAATCTATGACTTGTTGACTGTCAGGCCTGAACTCAGAAACGAGCTATTGAATTCCTCAGCAGAAGCTTGGTCAAAAAATTTCTCCCCAAGCAAGGAATACAAAGAACAGGTTCAGCGGATTGAGAACAATAAAGAGCTGCGCGGGGACTCAAATCCTGCTTGGACAAGTATGGAAATAAACAATACTGAAAACAAGGAAAAGGACGGGAGACACAAAGGATATGTAACTATGACCTCCCAAGATGCGCTTTTGTTTGCAGAAAATCTTGAAAATAATATGAAAGAGCTCCATAAAGCACTGCAAGCCGCTGGCTACAATGGTTCTTTGAAAGTCCCCGCATCACTTAGTGGGCTAAAGTTGCGTTTTGACAACATTGTCATACACGGGGCAACAGAAAAAGACGTTGACCTTGCGCTTCCAATCATTCAGGAATTCCTCGCATCAAAAAACCTGCATATTGAAGGTACAAAGAAAGGAATTGACCAAAAAAATGAGGAAGGCAAAAAGAAATCCCACACGGAATTACTAGCTGAGAAAGTATTCCAGCAAATTAATGGCTGAGTACTGTGATACTATATTTCTATGAATAAATTACCCGATGCAGCAAAAATAAAAATAAGCCATGCAGGTCACGTTTTTGAAACGGTTATGATGGTTGGTGATACAGTCGGTTTTAGCGACGGGATTTCTTTTTCAGCGGACCTAAGCGAACAAGCAATAGCTGATGGTAAAGTTGATGTTGAAATGTCTGCCATTACTGAGAATGGGATAGTGATTAAAAAAATCCCAGACAGTACTTCTGTCGAAATCGCACTAGGAAGCAAGGCGGATATTTCTACAGAAAAGTATGGCACGATTGAAATAGCCTTGCAGGCTGTTAGGGTGAATGCCGAGGAGCCGAACTACGACCAATGGACTACTGCGCAAAGTGCCTAACTTCTAATTCCTATGAACTTCAATCGACCCCCAGAGCCAAATAAAGAAAGCATAGTAGAAAAACAGCTGGAAGCTGTAGAAAACGCTACCCTTGAAAGTGGTAAAAAACTCGACCTCACACTCCTTTTGTTAGACAAAAAAGAAGGAGCGCAGCTGGGGAAATATAAAATTGTCGAGAGCGAAGCTGATAAAGAAAAAACCCTTGCAGAATTCAGTCAGGAATTATCTGAAATCATGAAAGTCATAACCGAAACGGGCTTACGTTACCATATGGCAAAAGAGTTGTCTGACGAAGAAGGCATGGTAGGTTTTTCTGTTCTTCTATCAAAAACCCAAGAGACTTTGGAAAAGTTTGTCGAGGCTGATAAAAATGATGATGACAAAACGTTTGGTCTCATGGTTGGTTACCCTAAAACTGCCGTTGAGGCATACAACACGGACAAAGCTTTCAATTTCCAAGATGAGCTTTCTGTTGAAGAATATAAAAAAATTGAAAACGAAGGTCTTTTATCTTTTCTCCACTTCAAGCCTTCAAAAGAACATTGGGCTGAAGAACTAGAATTTGCTCGGGAAAACCAGCGGTTGGTTAAGGAAAAAGCACCACTTCTTTATCAAGAACTAACTAATATAAAGGAGTAAACCTCTTTCAATGCAATTAGCAGAAACCCAATTCAAGCAAAAAACTCTCGAAAACGGCATGCGCGTCATTGCCGTACCGATGGCGAAAGCAAAGACCGTAATTGTTCTAGAGATGGCTAAAGCATGCGTAATCTAGTTGAACGAAATTTTCCACTTATCCCATTCGGTAGCATTGTGTCGGACAGCCCAAAGTTCAATAGTATAAACGACATTTTGAACAGTAAATACTTCGGTTTTTCCAAAAGCCACAGTAAGTGGAGTATTTTCGGTATTGAGGAAACGTATAGTAGCATCTTCGTCCGAAACCTTATCTAAAATAAAACCTACATTACCAGCCTTTATGAAATCTGCTTCTGGCAGGTTGACAGCAGTCAGTGTGCTTAGTTCGATTGGGAACTCGGTAAAAGCCGTAGCTTTTCCATGCCTATTCTCTTTAAGGACAAGAAATTGCGCTCCGTCAGGTAATTGATTTTCCATATGCCAAAAGTATACATCAATAGCAAAATTCAAGAAATAGCTAATTTGATATATCCGCCTGATGCTCCCGTAGTATCTGCGTCAGGTAGGTACACTCCCGTGCAAACTGGTTCCAAAACCCAACGCCCAAGTCCACACAAAACAAAATCCGCCTTTTGGGCGGATTTTGTTTTGGCAATACTTGATTTCTCAGGTATGCGAGGGCTATGGAATGCTGGAAAGTAGGTGTAGTATTATTCCATATGACAGAAAACAATTTCTCAGATACGTTGGTAGAAGAATATGATCTCTTTGGGAAGGTCTTTCCTTTTCATGATGAATTGCAAGCAACTATCCCAAACTCTCTCAAAGAGCATTTTGGCGAATCAGACAGTGCAAATCTCGTTTTTCTAGATATTGGTGCAGGATATGGTTTTACAACGAAGCTCGTCGCTGAGAAGTTTCCGAAAGCTAAGTTTATTTTAAATGAATATGATGCAGAACTTGTCAGTCGCGCTGATGCTTATTTGAAAGACTATAACTACGAAAAGAAAGTAGGCGATATTGAAGAAGAAATCAAGCAAATTCCTGATGGTTCAATAGACGCAGTTTATACAGCATGGGTGCTTCACAATTTTCCTCCGAAGAAGCGGGAAGTGATCTTTAAAGAAGTTGCTCGTGTCCTGAAGCCAGGCGGTGTGTTTGTTGCTCTTGAAAAAGTCGGCAATACAGGACCTCAGCGACTAAAAGACCTTTCGCAAGCAATCATTGACCTTGAGCCTTTCATTTCAAAATACAATCGGCCTGATTTGTTTATCGAATGGGTTAAACACGACCTGCGAGACGAAGAAGCGGACCTTGTCTTTACAGATGATGAGAATGAAAAGCTTCTCAACGATAATGGTTTTCAGTGGAAATATGTAAAGCATATTCTTTTGGAAAAGACGGTCGTTGCGGTGAAGGTTAAATAAATAAAGCCCCGAATACATTCGGGGCTTCAAATCACTTTTTACAACAATTACTTTCTCGATGAAAGGATGCCTTTTAATTTTAAGGTGTCAATACACTCCTGGATTGTGGAACTTGAGAATCCTTTTTTTGTAAAGTAAACGCGGGCTGCGTATTCATCTCCATGCCATGTCGTGTAGTATGCATACAGTCTCCAGTTGAGCATAAGTATTATTACTGCGAAGAATAGGCATGACGACAAATACTGAAAATTCAGCTGTGTGTCATCAAAGGAAAAATCACCGGCAAACGACAGCGACACCATGAAAAGAGTCAAGACAAAAAGTATGACAAATGAAATAGACAGCTTTTTTGGTGCCCCTAAAATCGAAAATTTCGATTTGCGGACTATTCCTACGCCATGACCTGAAATATGGGTAAAGGAATACTGCATTTTCATCAGTAACATCAGGGAGAATAGTGTCGTCAACGTAATAATCCCAGCATCTCTTTGCAGCATTATTCCGCTTGCTATGCTTGCTGCAGCGATAATAAGTACTGCACCTATTGTGCTGAAGATCTTGTAGAGTGCTTCGTTGTGGCCGGGGAATTCAAGGAATCTTGAGTTCATTAGTTCGTCGTAAGTAATGCCAGTTGGCTTGTTATTTTTCATTTTCGATTATTTTTGGTTTAGCTGTATAATAGCATAAATATATTGAAAAGTCAAGTTATTGGCGATTGTCAATTTGACCACATTCATTGACAAAGTCAATATATTTTGGTAATCTCAGGCCAAGAAATAACAAACATAAAATCATATAAAAGCACCTTAAAACATGAATATTGATGAACTATTTGATGTAATCCTTCAGCAAGGCTGTGGGGTTGATCTTGCCTCTTATCAGAGGTCAAAAACTTTCAGGTCTTATCTCAAGCAGCAGAAAGATCTTTTCGACAAAAATCCAGAGAATACTGATCAAGGCATAATGCTTCGGTCAGGGCATCTTGCTGGTGGAGTGTTATTGAACTGCTATCCGGAACAAGAAGCCATTGAGCTTTCTCGGCAGTATCAAAGTCCATTTGGGCACGGCATCGACATGCGTGCGAAGATTAACTACACAGGCACAGCCATAGTCAAAGCTGCAAAAAAGCAATTGCCGATTGAAGCTTATGATATGGCAAGACGCTGGAAGTCAGGATCAGCTGATGAGCAGTTGGCTGTTACCAAAGAGCTGTACCATTTGTTTAACACAGACAGTCAGCGTGTAAAGAATAATATTACTATCAAAAACATTCATTCTGTCATTCGCGAAAAGCATAAAATGAAAGAAGAAGTCAGCGGATCAAAAAGTGTATTGCCTCTTGTCTATGGAAAATGGGATAAGAAAAAACACTTTGCAAACTGCCAAGGAAAAACACAGATGATTGTTGCTTTCGCAAGAATGGTTGGAGCGAAAGTGCTTCTCATGTTCCCAAATGATATCGCTCGGGATGTAGTAGATAATGCAAAAGTTGAAGCAGCCCATAAGATACTTCAGGATATTGAAAATCGCAAAATTGCGTTTCCAGATCAAGAATTTATGGGAAGCACACACGCTACTATCATCGAGAATGAATTTAGCAAGTTTGATAAATCATTCCACCTTTGTCCTGTATTGCAACTTAGCGACGGACGCTGGGTAGTGATTGATTCAAATGCGATGAACTGGGGAGTGATGGGCGATGCTTGGCAACTTGATAGTTTATATAGCAAATTAGAAAAGTATGCTGATGTACTGCCAGGCCTCAGTCTTGGGGCGGCAGATTACGAGCAGCGGGACAAAGCTGTAAAAATGATATGGGAAAAATTCGATCCCTATTTAGAGCATTCAAGAAAGCTTGAAGAAGAGCTTAAGTCCATTGATGACCTTACTGATATTGTTGAAGCAATTGAAAAAAGTGAATCATTTGCTTTTATTGCTAATGAAACTTTTCAATTGGGCGAAAAGCAATACAGTGATTTGCCAGATGAAGTAAAAAAGTATACTGTGAACCTGTTTTTTCTTGGACCTGATCCTGACGTATACGGAGAATTTCTAAGAGATCCAAAAGATTTTTTGGCAAAGAAACTGGGATGCATTTATACCTATTACCACTGTTTGGCAGCAGATGCTATAAATGACTACTGGAATGATGAAGGAATAATCATTCATCCCGAAGCTCATTTTACGATTTGTGCAGAGTACCATATTGCGCTTTCGGCTTTAAATTCACTTGCAACTGACAATTGCACGTCAATAACAAGTCCGTTTATTGCAGATTACAGTTTTTGCCAAACAACGCTCCACAATGCTATGCTGTCAAAAATGTCTTCTCCCGAGCTTGCAGTTGCTGCTCGGAATGCTTTAGAGCAATTGCCCTATAAGCATAGAATTTCTGAACGATTCCTTAAATACAAAAAAAGCAAGCAATGATTAGATCATCAGGTAACACAAACTGGAGCGGAGAGTCTGGCTTTTCGCAGCTCTCCGAGGGAGCACAAGAAATCGGCAGGTATGCTGATGCTAACGGAGGCTCAATATCTGGAATTCTGAAGGAAAAACCAGAATTATTGGGCTCCCTAGACGAGTTCCACAATTGGAGCGCTATAACTGTTGCCAGTATTAGCGGCAAAACAAGCGTCTCAAGTTCACAACATCACTTAAAAAAATTATTTAATAAATAATTAAAGTGATCAGAAAGAAATAATGGCCGAGTATCATATGATACTCGGCCATTTTTGTTTGTATTCACAGCCCTTTTCCTTGCCTATATGCT
>DAORIR010000025.1:0-7520 GCA_035438605.1 Minisyncoccota bacterium | reverse complement strand
GTCGCTTAGGTAGTATGAAAAAAAAATTACTTTCAAATCAAACAGGTTTTGCTACTCTCATGGCTGTCCTCATTGTTGGCGCAGTTGGCGCGGCTTTTGCTGTCAGCTTCCTCAACAAGGGAATTCAGGCCAGCAAAAATACAATCTCAGTGCAGCATGCCTATCAAGCCAAGCTGCTCGCTGACCAGTGTGCGGAACTTGCCCTTCAGGAAATACGCAATTTGACTATTTATGTCGGGAGCGGCTCAGCAACCAGTTCTGTTGGGACGTGCACATATGAAGTGACGCAGCTTGGCGGCAATAGGCGAAATATCTCTTCAGTAGGCATTGCTGGAGAATCGACAAAAAAAATTCTTGTAGAGATTGATGGCATTGATCCGAGGATATTGATCCTTTCTTGGCGAGAAGTATTGTAAATTAACCGCACTAAGGTATAATTAAAAGTAATTATATGCAGCAAACACAACGCACAAATAATATCGGTAACAAGGGCTTTACATTGCTCGAAATTCTCCTCGTCGTAGCTGCAATTGCGATCTTGGCTGGTATTATCATTATCGCAATCAACCCTGGCAAGCAGCTTTCAGAAACAAAAAATGCGCAACGCCGCATCGACATCAATACCCTTGTAAACGGCGTCTACCAATATTCAATCGACAACAATGGCGCACTTCCGGCTACGATAACAACTACGCCAACGGAGATCTGCAAAACCGGCGCAGTCAGCTGTACTGGCTACGTCGACCTTAGCGTCCTCACTACAAATGAAAAGTATTTAGTTTCTTTGCCGAACGATCCGACAGGTTCCTCTGCGAACGGCACAGGCTATAAAATTTCAAAAGATGCATACGGCAGAATAACTGTCATCGCACCGAGCGCTGAGGCCGGAGCCACTATTAAGGTAAAAAGGTAAGCATAGAACAAAGCTATGCAGCTCCGTTCTTTCTTTAAAAAAGCATACAGAATGGCCAAAGCGGCGCCGATCGCTTTTGCTTTCCTTGCTATTGCTCTCTTCGGCACTATCCTTTCGTATGTAGTTGTGCGCGGTGTCATCTTGCGCGAAGGCGAGCAACGTTTTGGCTTGCTCGTCAGTGAACTTCGCACTGTAGTCGTCAGCCGAGTCAACCACACTATCGACTTGCCTGTAACTATGGCTAAAAGTATTTCTCCAGAAGCAACAAAAGGAGAACTCGATGGATACATTAAGTCTCTTCAGCTTGAATCTCGGTATCCTGGTGCGCGCGAAGTTGGCATTTATGCGACGACGGGCGAAAATAAGTCGCTTAAGCGGCTTTACAGATATACTGTTGTTCCTGAAGCTATTGGCCTTTCTGAGTCCGAGCTGAAAAACGCCGTCAATATTCAGGCAACAGCAAATGGCAATCAGCCGTTTTTCCTCAAGCTGCGCGAACGCGAGCCGAGCTATGCAGTCCTTGTTCCAATAGAAAGCAATACATACTTATTTATGGTTTTTGACGCAACGACTGTCCTCAGCCGTCTTTTCAATGAAAATAGCGTTTTCAATTACGTCAATTTCAAAATCTTCGACACAACCGATCCAGAGTATCCACTCTACGAAACAACGGAAGATCCGCTTGAGCGCGGCAAGCATACATTCTACAGTGATCAGCAGTTTAGAGTCGGGCTGTATCCATGGTCTATGCAGACAGCAGGAGACAATAGGGAATTGCTGGTGCCGACTGCGCGTCGCATGCCTGCCGTCATTTTGTTTGCAGGCATTGCGATTTCATTTCTCATGTTTGGCATTCTCTTTGCGCTGTCTTGGTCAAGAAAATCCGCGCTCAACCTCGCTGATTCAATCACAAAAAACTTGCGATCGAGCGAAGAAAAGTACCGTAGCATTTTCGAGTCACTGCAGGATGTCTACTACCGAACAGATAAAGATGGCCTGATTACAACTGTTAGCCCTTCAGTTATGCATTACGTCGGCCTTCCACCAGAGCAGCTTGTCGGCAAACCTGCAACATCATTTTATAAAAATCCCAAAGAGCGCGACGGTATGCTTGCCGAGCTTGCAAGAAGCGGCACTATCAAAGATTATCCACTGACGCTTGTTGGGGTCAATGGCGATATTTTCTACTGCTCCCTCAATGCGCACATCGTCAAAGACGCGAACGGCAACATTGCTGGCGTAGAAGGATTGATTCGCGATGTTAGCGGGCGCAAGCGCGCAGACGATGCACTTCTCACCCGAACGAAAGAGCTTGAGCGATTGAATAGCTTGATGATTGGGCGAGAGCTGCGCATGGTTGAGCTCAAAAAAGAAATTGCCGAACTCAAAGCGACACCTTTACCAGCTAACGCTCCGGCCAAGGCAGCAAAAGCAAAACTATATGGAAAAAAGTAGAACAGCTTTATTTGCGTCTCCACACATTGCGCTTTTGACGCCACTCTTTGAGAGCATGCCGGATCAGGTGCTCGTTGTTGGTGCTGACGGTATATTGCTCTTTGTGAATCGGGCTTTTGCTGAGGCGGGGACTGAGCGCTTCGGTGCAACTTTTGTTGCAGGCAAGTCAATTTTCAATACTAGCAAAAAAAGTATTCTCGTCGATCAGTCTATTTGGTCGCGCGTCATTGCTGGCGAAGAATTTTCTCTGACTGAAGAGCAGCAAGTAAGAGGAAAGAGCACTGAAAGTATAAAGAAATACTACGAAATGCATTTCGTGCCAATCATTAGTGACAAGAAAAAAGTCCTCGGCGCGGCTGCATTCATCAAGGACGTTTCGCTTTTGCGCCGCGCCGAGCTTGACCTCATCGAAAGCCGCATTACGCTTCAGGAAACGCAAGCGCTCGCTGACATTACTCGCTGGAGTTTTGAAATCACCGATTCTCCGCTTGCTGCGGCCGAATGGGATGATGCTTTCTACTCTATTTATGGCGTTTCTATGAATAGCAAAAAAGACCGCAAAACCCTTTTTTCTGTTTTTGCCGAGTCAGATCAAAAAGCTTTGCTCAAAAAAATAGCAGACGCAATTGCAGTTGGCGAACATAATATTGCTTTTGATACATCATTTCTCCATCCCAAGCTCGGTCGCCGCTACGTGCACACGCTCGGCAAAATCGATCGCGACAATGCTACTTTTGTAGGCGTCTCTCACGACATTACTGATATCAAGGCAGCTCAGATTGCGCTCGAAAGCCAGAACAAAGAACTCGAAAATACAAAAATTGCCATGCTCAACGTTCTCGAAGATGCTCAGGTTCTCGAGCGCAAAACACAGGAAAAAGTTATGCAGCTCAATGCCATTCTTTCGTCGATGCGCGAGGCGCTCGTTGCTGTCGACAGCAATATGAAGGTTGTCCTCATCAACCAAGCTGCTGCGGCACTTTTCCGTATTGCGCCGGCAGATGCGATTGGCAAGCCAGTCAGCAAGCTCTGTTCGTTCTACCTTCGCGATGTGAAGCTGGCCGAAAAAGAAACGCCGCTCAAAAAAGCCGTTGCCGAAAAAACGATTGTCAGCTACAGCATTGCAGATGAGCTTTCCATTCTTGATCAGCAAAAAGTTAAAGTGCCAGTGGCCTGCACAGCGAGCTATTTGGTTGGCGAACTTTCTGTGCGCGCAATCATGATTCTGCGCGATATTACAAAAGAAAAAGAAATCGATACGACAAAAACTGAGCTCATTTCGCTCGCTTCTCACCAGCTCCGCACGCCGCTCTCTTCAGTCAACTGGTATTCAGAAATGCTCCTCTCTGGCGACGCTGGTCCGATCAATGAAGAGCAAAGGTCCTACATTACGGAAATCTACAAAGGCAATCAGCGCATGATTGACCTCGTCAATGCACTCCTCAACGTTTCGCGCGCCGACCTCGGCACAATCCATGTCGAAGCGGAAATGGTGTCGCTCAAAGAAATTTCAGACGGCGTCATTGCAGACCTTACTCCGCTCATTACGGAAAAAGAGATTGCGGTGGATGTTGGCATTCCAGCAAAAATTTCTTCCTACTCTGGCGACAAGAGAATTTTGACGATCATTTTCCAGAACCTTGTTTCTAACTCAGTGAAGTACACGCCGCCAAAAGGCAAAGTCAAAGTCAAAGTCGAGAATCGCAAGAAAGGCGAAATTGTTGCTGGCCACGAATTGCGCCAAGACAGCTTGCTCTTTTCAGTTTCCGACAATGGCTACGGCATTCCAGAAGGCGAGAAGGCTAAAATCTTTACTAAGCTCTATCGCGCCGACAACATTCGCGGACTCGAAGCAAATGGCAATGGGCTAGGCCTCTATTTGGTCAAATCGATGATCGAAAGCATTGGCGGCTCGGTCTGGTTTATTTCTGAAGAGAAAAAAGGCACGACATTTTACGTTGCGCTGCCCGCTAAAGGCATGCAAAACCGAGTTGGTACGACAATGTTTACGTAACCAACATTTGTGAGCGCGTTCTTTATTCATAAAATGATATACTAGTTCCAAATGGACGATCAAGAAAGAATTACATACTTCGCCCAAACCGATTTCCGAAACAGAAAGGTAAACTTTGGTATTAAAGCCAAGGATCGTACTCGCCATGTCTACGTTATAGGTAAAACAGGTATGGGTAAATCAACTCTGCTCGAAAATATGGCAGCGCAAGATTTGCTTAACGGCGAAGGCATGGCTTTTATCGATCCACACGGCTCTGCTGTGACAAAACTCCTCGAATATGTTCCAGAGCATCGCATCAAAGATGTCGTTTACTTTGCGCCATTCGATACTGAGTATCCGATTTCATTCAACGTGCTCGAAGACGTCGGTGCTGACAAGCGCCATTTGATTGCGTCCGGCCTCATGTCGTCTTTCAAAAAGATCTGGGTGGATGCATGGAGCGCCCGAATGGAATACATTCTCAATAATATTCTCCTCGCTCTGCTCGAATATCCGGGGGCAACACTCCTCGGTGTCAATCGCATGCTTGCCGACAAAGATTACCGCAAGCAAGTTGTCGACAACATCAAAGATCCTTCAGTTAAATCATTTTGGGTTGATGAATTCGCCAAGTATGGCGATCGCTACATGCAGGAAGCTGGCGCGTCCATCCAAAACAAAGTTGGTCAATTCGTTTCGAACCCTTTGATCCGCAATATTATCGGCCAAGAAAAGTCATCATTCGATATCCGCAAGATGATGGACGATAAAAAGATTTTGCTGATCAACTTGTCGAAGGGTCAAATCGGCGAATCTAATGCCAACTTGCTCGGCGGCTTGCTCATTACAAAGATTTACCTCGCTGCGATGTCGCGCGCTGATGTTTCTGGCGAAATGATGAAGCGCTTGCCGTCATTCTATCTGTACGTGGACGAATTCCAGTCATTTGCCTCTGACTCTTTTGCCGATATTTTGTCTGAAGCCCGAAAGTACAATTTGAGCTTGAACATTGCGCACCAGTACGTAGAGCAAATGTCCGAAGCCGTTCGTGCAGCTGTTTTTGGTAACGTCGGTACGATGATCGTTTTCCGCGTTGGCGCAGTAGACTCTGAGATTTTTGAAAAAGAATTTACGCCACAATTTACTTCGGAAGATATCGTTAACCTTGGTATTTTCCAAACATATATGCGCCTTATGATCGATGGCGTCGGATCGAAGCCATTTTCTGCGGTTTCAATGGCGCCGATTCCGTCAGGTCATCGTTCGTTTTCTGAAGACATTATTAATGCATCTCGTTCGCTCTACGCTCATAAAAAAGGCGAAGTTGAGGCTGCTATTTTCAAATGGCATGAGCCGATTCCAGTCGAGAAAAAGGAGCGCATTATTAAAGATGGCGCCGGCGGAGCAAGTGGCGCTGGCGGTTCTGGTGCTCCGGCCGAATACACATACGGTACTCGCCCTCGCCCAGAAATTCCAAAAGCAGAAGCTTCCAAACCTTCATTTGCGAAACCTGAAGCTCCGAAGCCAGCAGCTGCAAAACCAGATTTTCCAAAAGCCGCATTTCCTAAAGTAGATTTTCCTAAGCCAGAAACAGCAAAGGCGAATTCGCCGAAGCCGCCAGCTTCAAAAAGCTTTACACCGCGTCCGCCTTCAGCACCAAAGGAATATGTTGAGCCAGTTCGCCCAAAAGAAAGCCTTCAGAGTTTGCTCAATAAGCTTTCTATTGAACCAGAGCGCCCTAAAGTAGAAATTCCTCAGACTGCCAAAGTTGCGCCTGCCAATAATGAGCCAGAAAAGCCGGGGGCGATTTCGCTTTCTTCTCTCAAAAAGACAAAAACACCTGACGCTCAAAAGATTGCAGACCTCCGCGCCTTGCTTCAAAAAGTTGTACCGCAGCAGCCTGCTTCAGTGTCAGTGTCTGCAACTCCAATTCCTGCTCAGCCCACGCAATCAGCTCAACCTGCACCGACGCCCGAGCCCGCTCCAAAAAAAGAGAAGGAAAATACTCCAATTTCGCAAAAACCCATAGAGGAAAGTCCTAAAGAAGTTCCTGAAGATGTCTTGAGGAGTATTTTAGGTAGTTAATGCAATACTGGTGTTGCCGAAAGGCGCGCCATGCATACAACTTCCGCACCACAACAAGATAAAAGCGCGAAGCAAAACTATTTTCATTTTGTTTTTGCATTTTCACTCTGCATTTGCATATTTCTGCCGCGCATTAGTTTCGCTGCAATTGTCATTAGCGAAATCATGTACGATCCGCCGGGAGGCGATACAAACCATGAATGGATTGAGCTCGAAAACACAGGCGACACCTCAGTCGATATTTCAGGCTGGAAACTTTTTGAAGGCTCGTCCAATCATTCTTTGGCTTCTGTCGCTGGAGGAACGCAGATTGCTCCGCATGGCTTTGCTGTTATTGCAGATAATGCCGCAACTTTTCAGCTAGATTGGCCGCAGATGAGTGGTATTCTTTTTGATTCCGTTTTTTCTCTGGCAAATGCCGGCGAAACAATATCGATCAAAGATAGTACGGGTGTTGTTATAGACGAAATAACGTATTCATCTGCAGCTGGAGCCGCAGGTGATGGCAATGCACTCTCGGGTTTTGGCCAAACTTGGAGTGCAGCAATTCCGACACCCGGAGCAGCGAAGCAGGTGGGGACAATTGATAATGAAGACAACAGTGGAAATAGCGACGACAATAGCAACAACAATGCAGACGGAAACGACGATCAGAACGACAATCAGAATGGCGATACAGATGCTGATAATGCAGATTCGACAAATGGGGCAAAAGCCGCGAGTTCAAAAACAAAAACCGCGAAAAAAATAGCTGCAAAAATTCTCTTGCCGCCAAGTACTATTTTCTATGATGCGAGCGCAACGCTTTCGATAAAAGTTACTATGCCAAACGGCGCTCCCGCAGACCACGGCTGGGTCTACTGGAGCTTTGGCGATGGCGAAAGCTATACGTCGGTGAATGCTGATCCCGCTGTCCACATTTTTGCTTACGCCGGCAAGTATGTTGTCCAAGCAAATTACTATGAAAACTACTACGACCGCATTCCTGCTGCTGTCGACAAGATTGCTGTTTCTGTCGCTGCGCCCAAAATAGAGCTAAGCGACAATGGACTAACGATTTCTATGAAGAAT
>DAORIR010000024.1:0-7543 GCA_035438605.1 Minisyncoccota bacterium | reverse complement strand
TAAATAATATATGAAACCAGAAGGCGATCCAATGAAAATAAATAGCGAGAACTTCGAAGAAAAAACAAGCCAAGAAAAGCTTGCTGATGATTCGAATAAGCGCGGGGAGATAGACAGTACAATGCCGACTGGTCCTGATGCTGAGCATTTCATTCTCAACAGAAAGTCAGAAATAGAAAAAATCGAACGACCGGATCATCGTTTCCATGAATATTGGGAACTATCTAATCTTTGCAAACAGTATGGACAGCCGAAGCTTGCAAAGGAGATGATGAAGCTTGCACACGAAGCAGAGCGCGAATTTATGGCCAATCCGAAAGTCCTCGAAGAAGAAACCAAAGAGAAAATCGCAAATTTGATGAGTTACCACGTCAATTCCTCAAAAGAAAAGTAAAAGAAATAGCAAAAGTGGAAATAAGATAGCGGCATAATGCCGCTTTTCTTGTATAATAACGGGAGCATGGAAAACAAAGAGTCCTTTCAGGGTTTCAAAACTCCAGAAGAAGAAGTAGAGTTTCTTCGCTCGTACATCAAAGAGCGCGAGGGAGCTTTGCCGCAGAACGAAAAAAATCCTACTTCGCTCGCAGAGACAGCCAAAGCTGTTGTGCAGGAGTATGCATCTGTTCCGACTGAGCATGTCTTGGCGCCGGAAGCGATCGTTGCGCCGCAGGACTCCGATGCAATTGTCCTTCGTCTTTCTCCTGAAACACACGACAGCAAGATCGAAGAGCTTTTCGGTATGCTGATGCACAGTGGCCTGAAGAATACCTTAAGCATTGTCGAGAAAATGAACGATCCTCACATCGACGATGACTTCCACCGCTTCCTCATCCAATACCTCCAAAATGGCGCACTCCCTGACCTCAAAGAAGGCACTCCAATCGCTAAAGCTCTCCATATGAAGCTTTTTGAGATTGTTTTGCCTGAACCCGGTCCTGAAGAGAAAAAGACCTACAAAGAGCTCATTGCTAGCATGGAACAGCTGTATGCTGGACTTCAGGCGATCGCCGACGGGCGAGACAATAAAGGCCGCGATTACTTTACTCTTGAAGTTGCCGAGCAGAACAGCAATAGCCATGTTGTTTTTTACGCTTCTGTTCCGGCGACAAAAGCCGATCTTTTCGAGAAGCAGGTTTTGGCGAGTTTGCCGAAAGCGCGCATTATCGAAAAGCCTGACGACTACAATATTTTTACTGACGGCGGCGTCAATGTCGGCGCTATTGCCGAACTCACTGCCCACAATGCATTTCCGCTCCGCACATTCGACAAGCTAGAGAATGATCCGATGCATGCTGTTCTTTCAGCTTTTTCAAAACTCAAAGATTCTGGCGAAGGTGCGGCAATACAATTTGTCATTGCTCCGGCGGGGGAGAAGTACATCAAAGATTTTACGTATGCTCTGAGCGAAGCCAAGAAAGGCGTTAAGCTAGAGAAAAAAGGCCGCATGCTCGATGGCTTCGACAAAGTCTTCATGAAAGTCGGCAAGGAAATCCTTTCCGGCAAGGCCCAGACTCCAGAAGAAAAAGAGAAAGCCGAAAAAGAAAAAGCGGAGAATATTGATCAGCAGGCCATAGAATTCATCGGCGAGAAAATCAAGCACACTGTGTATTCGGCAAACATCCGCATTGCCGCATCGGCCGCAGATGGCGTTCGCGCAAAGCAAATTCTTCACGAAATAAAATCAGCATTCAACCAATTTACAGAGCCGCTTTCAAATAGCATCAACTTCCGCGATGTTTCGGAAAAAGGACTCAAGCAATTTTTCCATGAATTTTCATACAGATTTTTTGACGACAAAGAAGTTATGCCGCTCAACCTCCGCGAGCTGACGAGCATGTTCCATTTCCCGTGGGGAATAGGCACTGCGCCGCAGCTCAAGTCGGCAAGCGCAGTCGAAGCTCCTGCCCCGCACGAACTCACTGGCAATGCACCAGGTACAAAAGAAGGCGCACTGATCGGCGTCAATCGCTATCGCGGCCTCGAAACGCAGATTCACTTTGCGCCAGAAGATCGCCTTCGCCATTTCTATGTTATCGGTCAGACAGGTACTGGTAAAACGATGCTCCTCAAGAATATGATCATTCAGGATATTAAAGCTGGCCACGGCGTCTGCTTTATCGATCCGCACGGCACGGACATACAAGACATCATGGCGCAAATTCCGCGCGACCGCATCGACGACGTCATTTACTTTGATCCAGCTTCGACAGCGCGTCCGATGGGCCTCAACATGCTTGAATACGATAGGCGTTTTCCCGAACAGAAGACTTTTGTTGTCGATGAAATGCTTTCGATTTTCCGCAAGCTCTTTGGCGCTGTTCCAGAATCCATGGGTCCGGCTTTCGAGCAGTACTTCAGAAATGCTTGTCTTTTGATCATGGAAGATACAGAGTCTGGCGCGACCATTCTCGAAATCGGCCGCGTGCTCGCCGATAAGCCATTCCGCGATGCTAAGCTTGCGAAGTGCAAGAATCCGATCATTCACCAGTTCTGGACTGCAGCCGAGAAGACGACAGGTGATGCTGGGCTTGCCAACTACGTCCCATACATTACGAACAAGTTCGACGTCTTTGTCACAAACGAAATCATGCGCCCGATTATTGCGCAGGAAAAATCTGCTTTCAACTTCCGCGAAATGATGGACACGAAAAAGATTTTCCTCGTCAACATGTCGAAAGGCCGCCTCGGCGAAATCAACGCCAACTTGATCGGTCTCATTATTGTCGGCAAAATTCTGATGGCTGCGCTTTCTCGCGTCGATTCATTCGGCAAAGATCTTCCGCCGTTCTATCTCTACATCGACGAATTCCAGAACGTTACGACAAACTCTATCTCGCAGATCTTGTCTGAAGCCCGCAAATATAAGCTTGGTCTTACTATCGCTCACCAATTCATTTCTCAGCTCGATGAGGGGATTAAGAATGCCGTATTCGGCAACGTCGGTTCGATGGCAGTCTTCCGCGTCGGCGTTGAAGATGCAGAATTTTTGGCGAAGCAGCTCGAGCCGACATTTACAGCCCAAGATATCATCAAGATTCCAAACTGGAATGCGTATATGAAAATGCTCGTTCGCGGCATGCCAGTGAAGCCTTTCTCTATGGCCACACTCGCTCCAGAACCAGGCGTGCCGGACATTGTCGAGAAGCTCAAAGAACTTTCATACCTCAAATACGGCGAAGATCGAGCAATTGTCGACGACGCGATCATGCGACGATATACCTCAAAATAGTAAAAAAGCCAGCTTTATTTTTTCTAAAGCTTCTCTTCATGCGGATTAGGTAGACTTTGGGAGAACTCTAAAAAAATTAATAATGAAACAAAAAAGTAACTCCCTTATTGTCGGCTGTGCAATTGCTTTTGCTGTCGGGCATTCAGCGCATGTACGCGGGCAAGGCTGGCAAGCTGTAGACAATGGACTCAGCGGTCCCGTGCGGTGCATTCTTGCGGATAGTTTGCGCAACCGCCTCATTGTCGGCGGCGAATTCTTTTATGTAAACGGAAATCTCCAGCCGAGTATTGCTGCTTGGGATGGTGTGCAGCTTGGTCCGGTTTCTGCGGCAGGTGATTTTTCCTGCAATCCGCTTTTCACTATTGGCGACTATGGCGGATCGCTCTTTGCTACAGACTGCAGCGCAATGAATTTATTTGGCGGAACTGTATGGTCACTTACTGATTCTCTCTTTGAAGGTACAGCATTTTGCTTTGTCCAAAAAGATTCTCTATTTTTTGTTGGCGGCGCATTTGGAAGCGTCGGATCCGTAGCAAACGGCGGGTTAGCTGTTTGGCGAGGGGGACAGTGGCGCGATATTGCATTGCCGTACCAACATGGAGTGGTTGCAGATATTGCTTTCTTCCGCGACACGCTTTATGTTGTTGCCCAATTCCCAGATTCGACAGGCGACACTCATACAAAAATATTGCGGAGGACATGTAGTTGCCAAGGTTGGATCGACATCTCTTGGGGTTTAGTCGGTGCATCTGCGTGGGCTTCTTCGCTTGAAGTGTATCGCGACAAATTGTATGTTGCCGGAAGCTTTTCCAAAGTAGATGGCAGTGTCGGTAATTCGATTATGGCTTACGACGGCTCTGTTTGGGGCGACGTAGAAAATGGAATCGATCAATCCGGTTCGTATGGTCAAGTATTTGCAATGCATGTTTGGAATGACTTGCTGCTCGTCGGCGGATTTTTCCAGTCTACAAACGGCGTTCCTGCGAGCAATATTGCTGCTTGGAACGGATCAAACTGGTGCGGCCTCGGCGGGAATTTTAACCAAAGCATTATGGCTGTAGAAGACTGGAATAATGAGCTGTACGTCGGCGGCAGGTTTACCGAAATAGATAGTGTTCAAGCAAGATTTATTGCAAAGTATGCTGCGCCGTCGCCTGCAATATGCGGAGATGGCGGAGAAACAGGGAATATGGATATTGAAGAATAATGGATTAAATCCCGCTTCGGCGGGGTTTTCAATTTGGGCTTTTTCTGCTATAGTCTCTCAGGTTTTACCACTATTTATATACATATTATGCATCCAAAAAAAGAACGAACATTTGTCATACTTAAGCCAGACGCTGTCCAGCGTGGTCTCGTTGGCGAAATAATCTCTCGCTTTGAGCGCACTGGCCTCAAGATGGTAGCCATGAAAATGGGCATACCAACTGAAGCTCAGTGTTTTGCCCACTACAACAAAGATGAGGCGTGGTTTATCCGCAAAGGCGAAGGCATTATCGAAAATAAGAAGAAGATCGGTTTGCCTGTCGAAAAGGAACCAATCGAATACGGACGCGATATCATCAAAGGTATCGTCAAATACATGACAGCATCTCCAGTTGTCATGATGATCTGGGAGGGCAATCAGTCAGTTGCTGTCATCAAGAAGCTTGTCGGAGGCACTGAGCCATCGACATCTGATGTCGGAACAATCCGCGGCGACTACACAATCGATTCATACCACCTTTCAGACTTCGACGGTTCGCGCGCTATCAGAAATCTCGTTCACTGCACAGATAATCCAGGCGAATCAGATCACGAAATCAGCGTTTGGTTCAAAGAAGAGGAAATCATCAACTACAGACTCGTTCAAGAAGCGATGCTCTACGACGTCAATCTCGACGGCATGATGGAATAATGCTCAAATAATTATTTTTGAGATAAAAAACAAAAATGAAGAAAAAAATCCTGCTGCTGGCAGGATTTTTTCGTGATTGCTGTACTCTGAAATATTTTTTTGCGCTGTCTATATTGTTTTCTCGGGTGAGGGGAGTACAATGAGCCTACGGTTATTTGAACGTAGTACCTAGAACAACTTTTGTATGAGAGCGTGATGTTCGCCAACTGATTGAATGCTTAAATGCGATCAAAAAATTGCTGGAGACGACGCACTCACCTAGTGTAAAGCTAGGGTACTACCATCAAATAACCGTAATAAGAGCCCGATTTCGATCGGGCTTTTATATTTTGGCTTTTCGTGCAATTATTTACCTATATGACACAGCGAGAACGGGCTATAGTCTCATTTTTCCTAGCCTGGGGAATTTTTTTCATGAATTTGGCTGGCGGCTACTTTAGCTGGTACAGCAGTGTTTGGTGGTATGACATGCTCATGCACTTCTCTGGAGGCATTATGATTGGCTCTGTGGCACTTCTGTTTGCGTTTGCTCTCAAGTTCAATTGGTTTGGCCAGACATCAGCGCCAAAGTACGGCCGGATTTTGCTCATGGCACTTTTTGCGATCATTTTCTGGGAGGGAATTGAGTTTAGCCTCTCGAGCGTTGGCGGAGATGAATTTCATTTGCTCGATTCTTTGAGCGACATCCTGCTCGGCACAGCTGGCTCGCTTTTTGTTTTTTCGAGATCTACTATTTTGGAAAATAAGTATTTGGAAAGCAAATCTACTGCGCGCGGCAATTAGTCGTGTATAATGGTCTGGTATGGCCTCTGAAAAAATTGCGATTACGTTTGCAGCCGGCGCCGGCACTGTCACTGGCGCGAACTTTTTCGTCGACGGCGCCGGCAAGAAATTCCTCGTCGACTGCGGACTCATTCAGTCTGAAAAGCTCGCCGACGATTTCAACTGGGAAGCTTTTCCGTATGATGCAAAAGACATCGACACTCTCTTTGTCACTCATGCGCACATCGACCACGTCGGCCGCATTCCAAAACTCTATTACGATGGCTTCCGCGGCAAAATCATTTCCTCGATGCCAACAAAAGATCTCGCTGTCATCATGCTCGAAGACACGATCAATATCCTCGGCCACGACAAATCAGGCGAACTCCACAAAATGTACAACACTGAAGCGCTCAAGAAGATCATGGCGCTCTGGGAAGGAAAGGAATTCCATGAGCCATTCCACTATGGCCCGTGGCAGGTAAACCTCAAGGACGCTGGCCACATCCTCGGCTCATGCATGTATGAATTTATGCTCAACGGCAAGAAGCTCGTCTTTACTGGCGACCTCGGCAACTCTCCATCTCCGCTCCTTCCAGACACAGAAGTAATTACTGACGCTGACTACATGATTATGGAAAGCGTCTACGGCGATCGCAATCACGAAAATCGCAATGAGCGTAAAAAGAAACTCGAAGCTGTTCTTGAAGACAACTACAAGCGAAAGGGAACACTCATTATTCCGACATTTTCTCTCGAGCGAACACAGGAACTCCTTTTCGAGATAAATGACCTCGTCGAAAATCATCGCATTCCGCCAATGCCGATCTTCCTCGATTCTCCGCTCGGCATTAAGCTGACAAGCGTCTACCAGAGAAACAGCAAATACTTCAACGAAGCCGCTCGCGCACTCATTGCCAAAGGCGACAACATTTTTTCTTTTCCTGGACTCAAGCTTACTGTCGAAACAGCAGAATCAAAAGGCATTTTTCATGCGCCAAATCCAAAGATCGTGATCGCAGGCTCTGGTATGAGCAATGGCGGCCGCGTTATTCACCACGAACTCAACTATTTGCCGCAGCATAACAATACGCTTCTCCTCACGGGCTACCAATCAATGGGAACGCTTGGCCGACAGATCGAAGACGGCAATAAAACTGTCAGAATTCTGCACGAAGACGTTATGGTCAAGGCAAATATCGAAAAGATCAGCGGCTACTCTGGCCACAAAGATAGCGATCACTTGATCGACTTCGTCCAAAACACTGCTGAAACGCTCAAAAAACTCTTTGTTTGCATGGGCGAGCCAAAATCTTCAATGTTCCTAGCGCAGCGGCTCCGCGACGGCCTCGGCATTAATGCTTATCCTCCGCACGCAGGGGAAAAGATCGAGATCGAAATGTAGGAATATAGACTATAATAGTAAGACTATGGAAAACCTTTTAGATAGTAATGCAAACGGAAAACACAATCACCTCAAGCCAAAGCTTGGCGTTTCTGGCGCAGCTGAAACTGGCCACTGCGGCATGGACGCTCTCGAAAAAGCTAAAGAGCTTGGCCGGCAGATCGCAATTCAAGGCGGCATACTCGTCACTGGCGCGACAACAGGCTTTCCGCTCTGGGCTGCAATGGGAACAAAAGAAGCAAAAGGCGTT
>DAORIR010000023.1:0-7655 GCA_035438605.1 Minisyncoccota bacterium | reverse complement strand
AGTATCAAGATGCTGATAATTTCGACAATCTTGAATATGAAAAATGCAAGCAAACATACGGGGTTTGTTTTTACAAAGACAAATTAATTATTGCTCTTGGGTATTTTGGTGGTAATGGTAAAAGTTGGGGTTTGATAGGGGGAAGAATTGAAAAAGATGAAACCTTCGAGCAAGCTCTTCGGCGAGAGGTTCAAGAAGAATCAAACATGAAAATTGTTTCTTTTAAACCAATCGGTTATCAAAAAGTAATTAATCTGAAAGATCAAAGCTTTATCTATCAACTTCGGTATGCCTGCATCGTGGAACCTCTAGGAGATTTTGAATTTGATCCAGCCGGAACAATAACTGAGATAAAACTTATTGATCCGAAGGAATACAAAAAATATTTTGACTGGGGTCAGATCGGAGAAAGAATCATTACAAGAGGAACTGAAATTGTGCAGGGCCTGAAGATGGTAGTGTCATAGAGTTTAAGATCTAGGAAAAAATTTTATGTCTATCGAAAATCCAATTTCAAATAATGAAAATGCTAAAGAAAACAATGAGAGACGAAAAGTTTCTTCTTTTGAGACGGAAAAGGGTAGTACGTATCAATATTTAGAGAATGGAAAAATTGCTCGCCATAAGAAAGCTACGGGAGAAGATTTCGAGATGAATGTTGCCGTATTTATTCCATCATGGAGCTGGTTTAAGCAGAATGCTCCGGAAAAATTTATCAAAAAGTTTGAGGATAATCGCCTTGAATTTGAAGAATTTATTCTTGGATATGTTCAGGGTAAACATGAAGGCAAAAAAATTTTTATAGTGGATATTGACGGAAAAAAGATAGACACTACTGATGCATTAGATAAAGCAGAAAAAGTATTTTTATATTTCGGAGACGAAGTAACGACTGATCTTATGATGCCGGTTAGCAAAGAAGCAGTTCTAGATTTTCTCGTCTTTGATACAAGAAAATTTAGAGATGGCGAAGAATGGAAAAGGCAGAGTCATATTGGGAATAAGGTGGTGAAAATAAATTATGAATCTTAGGTGTCTTATATAAACCCAAGAAGTCTACGATCTAGTCCTGTTGAGTAAAAGTGTATAGTAAATGTATGGACTGGAAACAATCAACCCATACTATCGCCGAAAATCTCCTCGGTTCAAAACTTTGCCGCGGCATTAAAACCAAAAGTGGCATCAAAACAATCTGCGCCACTATCTATGAAGTAGAAATATACGACGGCCACGACGACAAAGCTTCGCATGCATCGCGCGGGGAAACTGCTCGCACTAAAATTATGTTTGGTCCGGCTGGTTTTTGGTATGTCTATTTAATTTACGGCATGTACTACATGCTGAACTTAGTAACCCGCGAAGCTGGCTATCCGGCGGCGATTTTGATTCGCGGCGTACTGCTTGAAGACGGTACAAAGCTCAATGGTCCGGGCAAAGTTACAAAATGGCTCAATATCGACAAAAAACTCAACGAGAAAAAAGCTTCAAAATCGAGCGGACTTTGGATTAAGTGGCGGAAAGGGAAGCTCGCCGGAGGTGCGAACTCAATCGAGCGAACTGCCCGAATTGGCATCGATTATGCTGGCGAGAAATGGAAAAATCTGCCCCTTCGCTACCTGTATAATCCGAGGATTTGACAGCCCCTTGCGCTATTCTGGATGGTGTGGTAAGGTATTGGGAGTAAATTCTCAAAAAGTAATACGATGAAAAATACAGGAAACAAACAGGCGACAGGGGGCGGTTTTGTACCGTACGAAGAAAATCCTCAGAAGTACTTAGAATGGGTACGGAATAATCCGGGAGCTACAAGACCAAAAAGGGAAGATGAGAAATCTGGCACCCGAAATATGTCAAAACACAATTAACATCCATATGTTATAGTCGCTACTTAAAGGCTCGCAGCATGCTGCGGGCCTTTTCTCTTGCATATTTCTCTTGGTTTTTGTAAGAAATCGAAAGTTGTCTCGTCATAAGTTGTATGAGATACGAAAAGTCGCACAACCTCCAAAATGCAGTCCTCCAGCTAACCCTTGCGGCTTTTATTCTGATCGCTCTCTTTGTCTTCGACCACTCAAACCCAGAAATGGCTGGCGTCCTCGAAAATCAGCAGCTAGCTTCAGGATCTATTGCAATCAAATAAAACTAAAGCAGTAAATATCAAAACAGAGAGACTCCGCAGGACGACGGTCCGAGGATAAGGAAATTTCTAGCAAGAAATTTCCGTGTCTCGAGGTTTTGATATTTACTGCTATTTTTCTTTATTTTTCAGCGCTTCGACATCTTTGGCGAGCGCTTCTAGGACATGCTGAATCTTTTCCAAAATTTCAGGATGAGCTTCTTTGTGTCGAACTGGGGCTTTGCCGTCTGGATTTTCGCCCTCTTCTTCTTCGACAACTTCTTCAGCGATCTCGTCGACGTCTTCAGCGATTTCGTCGACATCAACTTGAATTTCATCGACGTCTTCGGCGATCTCGTCAACGTCTTCCTGAATTTCATCAATGTCTTTTTGAATTTCATCGACATCTTTTTCCATTTCCTCGATGTCTTCAGCAATTTCTTCGACATCTTCTTGGATCACATCGATGTCAGCTGTGTTTTTATTGACTGACATTTGGATAAAAATCGCAAGGTAAATTGCTTCAAGAGAAACGATTGTCGTGAGGACAAGGAGCACTCGATCGAGCGGCGCGCCGAGCAAAACAATAATGAAGCAAAAAGCGAAGATAATAGTATGCGTAATGAGCGACGGAATTGAGCCAATCCAGCGCGTCATTTTCTGCGAAACAGCATCGATTTCGGCGATATTGGCAGGCATTTTAGTTTTCTTCTTCTTTTTTGGCATGAAAAATATAGATTGTTTGTGAATAGTTTGCGCGAACTTTCTTTAGTATACTATCAGTATAGATTTAATAGTAATTGCTTTATGTGTATTTTATATGGAAAACAATAATAAGCTCAGTCCAAAGTTCTTCTTTCTGTCTCTTGGCATGGTGGTTTCGCTCATCACGAGCGTGACGGCATTCCTCAATTTGGCATTTGAAACGCTCAATTTCAAATTTCCAGATTCCCTCAATGCTGTCTACCAGTACGGCTACAATACATACAATTTTGAGACAGTGAGAATGTCGCTCGCTATTCTCATCATTTTCTTGCCGATTTTCCTCGTACTCATGCGCTACTACAACAAAGCCGTTCGCGCAGGACTTTCTCATGTTGATGATGTTGTCCGGAAGTGGACAATGTATCTCATCATTTTCCTCTCCGTCCTTGTTGCTGCAGTCGACCTCGTCACGCTCGTCAAATACTTTGTCGGCGGCGAAATCACGACTCGCTTTATCCTCAAAGTTCTCATTGCGCTCATTGTCGCAAAGTGGACTGGCCTCTATTACTACTACTGCCTCCGCGATTCAAGATGGAAAAAGATTGTCCATGCTTCAGCGCACTGGGTAGCAATTGTCCTTTCAGTAGCACTCGTCATCTGGGCATTTATGGTTACAGGAACTCCTCGACAGCAGCGCCTTTGGAGACTCGACGACAGGCGCATTCAAGATTTGCAGAGCATTCAGTCGCAAGTCATTAGCTTCTGGCAGCAGAAACAAAAACTGCCTGCAACTCTTACTGAACTCGCAAATCCAATTTCTTACTACAGCATTCCAGTTGATCCAGAATTCGAGAAAGGCAAAGCATATACATATAAAGTAACTGGCAAATTGACATTTGAACTTTGCGCGACTTTTGGTGCAGACATGCCAAAAGGCTGGAATGAATACAGCAATGGCGGCTCGATTCCTTACTTGGGCAGCGGACGTGATGTTGCAGTCGCTGAGCCTGCGATGTACCCAGGCTATTACGGCGGCGTCAATCAGTCATGGGATCATGGCGTTGGCGAGAAGTGCTTCTCTCGAACAATTGACCCTGAGATATATAAACCATATCCGACACCAGCGGTAGATGCTGTTATGGAAGAGAAGATGAAGCTGCAATAAAGAAAAGTTAATCAAACAATAAACCCTCGAAATATCGGGGGTTTTTTGCTATAGTTCATATATCTTATGAAAAAACCGACTGCAAAGCCCGTCCAATACGACCACCTCAAAATCGAGAAAAAATGGCAGGGAACTTGGGACAAGAAAAAGACCTACAAAACCCTTTCAGCCAAAGATGCTAAAGCTAAAAAGAAGAAGCCTTTTTACGTACTCGACATGTTTCCGTATCCGTCTGGCGCTGGTCTCCATGTCGGCCATCCGCGCGGCTACATTGCGTCTGATGTCATTTCTCGTATGCGCCGCATGCAGGGCTTCAATGTCCTCCATCCTATGGGCTACGACGCTTTCGGCTTGCCAGCTGAACAGTATGCAATCGATCACGGCATTCATCCGCGCAAAGCAGTTGAAAAAAACGTCGCAACGTTCGAAAAGCAGCTTTCAATTATTGGCCTTTCATATGACTGGTCTCGAAAAGTAAATACGACTGATCCTGAATACTACAAATGGACGCAAGACATTTTCCTTAAATTGTACGATTCTTGGTACGACACAGAAAAAAAGAAAGCTCGCCCAATTGCTGAGCTTGTAAAAATGTTTGAAAAAAATGGCAATGTCGACACTGTTGCTTATTCGACAAATTTCCCGAAGCGCTTTGGCGACAAAGAGTGGGAACATTTCGACGATATTACAAAGCAAGAAGTTTTGATGCAGTATCGTCTTGCATATGTCGGCGAAGCAGAGGTGAATTGGTGCGAAAAGCTCGGCACCGTTCTTGCGAATGATGAAATTGTCGACAGTCCAAACGGTCCCGTATCTGAGCGCGGCAGCTATCCAGTAGAAAAAATGCGGATCAAGCAATGGTTCATGAGAATTACAGCTTACGCAGATCGTTTGCTCGAAGGTCTAGAAGATTTGCGCTGGTCTGACCATATCAAAGAAATACAGAAGAATTGGATTGGCCGCAGCGTTGGCTCAGTTTTGCGTTTTCAAGTTGCTGGCGGAACAGTGCGCGACAAGATTGAAGTTTTTACGACACGCGCTGATACGCTCTTTGGCGTAACGTACGTTGTCCTCGCTCCAGAGCACAAGCTCATCAAATACATTATTGATCGCGTCAAAAACCGCGACGAAGTCGAAGCCTACATAGAATCCGCCAAGAAAAAATCTTCAGCCGACCGCACAGATGCTACTCGCGAAAAAACTGGCGTTGCACTTGAAGGCATTATGGCAATCAACCCAGCGAACAATGAAGAAGTGCCGGTTTGGATTGCTGACTACGTTTTGCACGACTACGCGACTGGCGCTGTTATGGCAGTTCCGGCGCACGATGAACGCGACTATGCATTTGCGAAGAAG
Source organism: Minisyncoccota bacterium (assembly GCA_035438605.1). Lineage (GTDB taxonomy): Bacteria > Patescibacteriota > Minisyncoccia > Phycocordibacterales > UBA9973 > JAGOSA01. Next base: position 2,313 of record DAORIR010000023.1, on the reverse strand, counting down.
TTTGGCTTGGCCGTAAAGAATGTCATCGATCCAGTTATGGTTCGAAGCGACGTTGTAAATGTCACTGAATTCAAAAAGAAAGAAAAAATTGTGGCTATTGTAGAAGATGGCAAAGGAAATGTTCTCACTAATAATTGGGGTCCTGAGCTTGGCGGCCGTTTGTTTATCGGCGGAACAAAAGAAGAAGACGAAACATGGGAACAGACTGCGCTTCGCGAAATCGTTGAGGAAACAGGATATGCGAGCGGGGAAGTAATAGCAGTTAGCGATGAAACAATGGATTACAAATATTTTGCTATGTCGAAAGGTATTGCTTTTCAGACAATGGCGAAGTTTATTCACGTTCGCTTGCTCGATCTCAAAAAGGAAAAAGTTCAGCTCGAAGACAATGAAGTTGGAAAATTCAAGACAGAATGGATTACTGTTGAACAGGCCAAGAAAGAAATTGTTGAACCGCTACACGTGTACGCTATGCAGAAATTCCTTATTGGTACTTCGTATGGCGGTGAAGGAAAGCTTCATAATTCTGGCCAATTTGACGGCCTCACTTCTGAAGAAGCTCGCCGCGCAATCACGACTTTTGTACATGGCAAATTCACGACTCGATACAAAATGCGCGATGCGGTTTTTGCTCGTCAGCGCTACTGGGGCGAACCGATTCCGCTCTACCGAGACAAAGATGGCATCATTCATCCCGTAAAAAAGCTTCCGCTCGAATTGCCTGCAGTTAAATCATACGAACCAACGGGCCGCGCCGAAGGTCCGCTTGCTGGCGTAAAAGCTTGGACGGACAAAGGTCTTGAGACAAATACTATGCCAGGCTGGGCTGGCTCTTCTTGGTACTACTTGCGCTACATGGATCCGAAGAATAAAAAGGCGATTGCTTCAGAAGAAGAAATAAAATATTGGAAGAGCGTCGATGTTTACGTCGGCGGCGCTGAACATGCAACTGGTCACTTAATGTACTCTCGCTTCTGGAATAAATTCCTTTTCGATGTTGGTATCGCGCCGACGGATGAACCATTTCCTGAGCTCCACAACCAAGGCATGATTCTCGGCGGCGACAATCGCAAGATGTCGAAGCGCTGGGGCAATGTCGTCAATCCAGATGACGTCGTCAAAACGTACGGCGCAGATTCGCTCCGTGTTTTCGAAATGTTCCTCGGTCCTTTCTATTCGCAGCTTCCGTGGTCAACGGATGGCATCATTGGTTCGCGCAGATTTATTGAAAAGGTCTGGAAAGTTGCGCAAAAGGTAATTGCCGACGACGCCAAGAAAACTTCACCAAGTGTCCTCAAGAGTTTGCACAAAACTATCAAAAAAGTAACGGAAGATATTGAAAGCTTCAATTTTAATACGGCAATTTCATCGATGATGATTTGCGTCAACGAAATGGAAAAAGCAGAAAGCATTTCAGCTGACGACTTCAAGAAATTCCTACAGATCCTTGCGCCGTTTGCGCCGCATGTTTCAGATGAGCTCTGGGCAAAGTTCGGCGAGAAGAAGTCGATCAATAGCTCTGACAGCACTGCAAATTGGCCAAAGTACGATGAAAAGCTGATCGTCGACGACACAGTAACTATTGCCATTCAGGTCAACGGCAAAACGCGTGGCACTATTGATGTAGCAAAAGACATAGCCGAAGCAGATGCTGTCAGTATGGCAAAGCAGCACACAGATGTTGCTCGTCACCTTGGCGACAAGGAAATAATCAAGACTGTATATGTGCCAAATAGGCTTATCAACTTTGTCGTTAAAGGCTAGAGAGGTAAAATAGGCAAATGGTTTCCAAGATCTTCAATTTTTTCAAGAAAGAATCAAACCGCATTACCGAGGCGGCTTTTCTTATCGGCGGCTTCGCTTTGCTTTCGCAGATTCTTGGACTTGTGCGAGATCGCTCGCTCGCAAGCGTACTCGGTCCGTCAGCAACACTCGACATTTACTACGCAGGCTTTCGAGTGCCAGACATTATTTTTGCTTCGATCTCAACGCTAGTTTCGATCACTGTCCTCATTCCTTTCTTCATCGACAAGCTTGAGCACAAAGATAAGGAGAGCGCGCGATCTTTGCTTAATCAAATCTTCACAGTTTTTTCAGCTGGTATTGCTATAATCTCGGTTTTGGCATTTATTCTCATGCCATTTCTGTCTCATTTGGTGGCGCCAGGGTTCACTGAGGTTGAGCGCGAAAGCCTCGTGACGATGTCGCGCATCATGCTCTTGTCGCCAATTTTCCTCGGCCTCTCGAATCTCTTCAGTACAATTACGCAGCTTTACAAGCGATTCATCATCTACGCTTTTGCGCCTATCTGCT